>CALHRB010000183.1 GCA_938038165.1 Candidatus Kapaibacterium sp.
GTGTGGGCGAAGTAAAAACCAACCATTCTGCGATGGCTCACATCAAGGAACCGGGACTAATCCTACAATGTTTAAAATTGATGTAAAAAAAGATGTGTATTTATGCCAATGCAAGCAATCAAAAAATTCGCCTTTTTGCGATGGAACTCATAAAAAAATTTAAACATTGTAATTATTTACAAAATAATATTCATTAATATAATAGTTTTTGTTTGATCCTAAACTAATATTAGAGTTATTAGTTGTTGGTTCTCTAAAAATTATTAAATTATATGAATGAAATTAGTTATTATCATAATACTCTCAGTCGGAATTTTATTTAATTCCATTGGTAATATTATCATTTTTTCAATCTATCAGAATGTCATTCGCAATGAAGTTAAAAATTATCTCAAATCAGACAGAAGCAAAAAAAAGATTGAAATTTTGAAATTTTCGAAAAACGAAATCAAGTACGGAGTTATAAGATTCGTTAAATACGACGAATTCATTTATTCTAATCAACTTTATGACATAAAACAATCAAAAACAGTTGGGGATTCTGTTATTTATTTTTGTATCAATGATACAAAAGAAAAGAATTTATTTAATAAGTTTTCAAAGGATTGGGAAAAAAAGTCAGAAAATTCAACTAAATCTTTCCCAAACAAAATAGCCAATTTAAATTTGTCAGAATATTTGGTATTTTATTATCAGTATAATGTTTTTACTAATATTTTGTTTTCATTAACTGATTATTACACTAATTTTTATGATTCGTTTGTTTGCGAACCCTCAGCTCCCCCCCCCAAATTATTATAAAAGTATAATCTAAGATAATAAATCAACAGGAACTTTTATTCTTGCATTGGTATGCTTTTGATTAATACCATCATCAGTGTATGATGCTGCATTGTTTTGTTTCGTTTGTCGAATTTTATGGGAAATTTTAAATTAATAAAATAGTTAAATATCCTTTTTAGTATAAGTTTTATTTAATTCAAGGGATTAAAAATGAAAAACATTTTAACAATATTTTTAATATTAGTAATAAATTTTATATTTGCATTTTCTGAGCCTGTTAAGAATGATTCGTTAAAAGCTTACAGACTTGGTGAAATTGAAATTTATGAAACCAAATCTCAAATTTCAAATATTAGTAAAGCATCAGTTGTTGATGTCCCTTATTATATAATTCAATCATCTGATGTTTTATCTGCTTCAGAATTACAGATGTATTTGCCCTCAGGTGTTATCCGCACCAATTCACGTGGTGAATCCATGCTTTTTCTTAGGGGAACTGGAGAAAGACAGCTTGGTCTTTTTTTCGATGGAATGGCGATGAATATTCCATGGGATAACAGGCTCGACCTGACATTTGTGCCTGTTGATATTATTGGAAACATTAAATTGAATTTATCATCAAGTTCAATGTTTTATGGTCCAAATGTCTTGGGGGGTGCAGTAAATATATCAACAATTGAAAGAACTGATCCGGGATTCGGTTTAAGCCTTAAACTTCAGGGTGGTGATGGTAACAGCCAGAATGTTTCACTTCTTCACGATGGGAAAATCGGGGATTTCAATTATATTGCCAATGTGTCATATATGAAGACCGATGGATTTTTGATGTCTAAAAAAGCTCCCGATAGTCTGGGCAATCAGAATTTGAATTCTTCATTGAGGACTAATAGTGACCAAAAGAGGTTAAATGTCTATCTTAGAGGTGAATATCATTTTACTCAGAATACTATTGCAGGACTTTCGGTTTCATATACTAAACAATATAAAGGAACACCACCTGAAACATTTGCAGGAAATGACGCCAGATTTTGGATTTATCCAGATAGAAACCGATTAGCTGTTACATTTAATGGTCTTCATAACTTCTCTGATGTTTTAACCCTTAGGGCTACAATATGGCATGATATATTTAATCAGGAAATAAACGGTTACACAGGGATTGATTACAAAAATTTAAAAGATACTCAAAAAGACAATGACGTTACAAGTGGAATGCGTCTTTCATTGAATTATAATGTATCTGAAAATCAACTGGTATCTTTGATATTCAATGGGTTTATGACAAACCACAAACAGACTGTCAATAAAAATCCTGAAACTGAATTTTCGCAAAATACTTTAAGTGTAGGGCTTGAATATTTGGGCACAATTGATAGACTTGAGATCAAAGCTGGTGCTGGCTTGGATTATAATAAAACGCCAAAAACCGGTTTATTCAAAGAAGCTGAAGGAACTTCGCAAAATGACTTCGCAGGGTTTCTTTCACTTAAATATATCATTAATGCAAATATTGCCGTTTTCGCAGGAACTGGAAGAAGAACAAGATTTCCGTCTATGAGAGAGCAATATGATGGTGCTTTGAATGCTTTCAAAACGAATCCAGATTTGAAAGCCGAGAATGGACTGCTGAATGAAGCTGGTATCATTTATTCAAAAGATATAATTGATTTTAAAGCCAGTGCTTTTTATAATATCTATGAAGGTCTTATTGAGAGAATAAGGTTATCTAAGGAGCAAGATTCTCTGAGGCGACGAATGAGGGTTAATTACTCAGATGCAAATATTAGTGGTCTTGATGTGAATATAAGTGTCAGACCATTTAATAGATTTTTATTAGAAGGATATTTCACATATATGGTATTCAGTGCTGAGCAAGAAGGAAAAAAAATCGAACAATTAGTTCAAAAGCCCGATTTTTTGGCAGGATTTAATCTAAATTATTTCTTTCCTTTTGGTTTAAAGCCTAAACTGGAAATTGAATACACTGGAAAACAGTTTGACACAGATCCTGTTGATAATAAAAAATTTGTAGAAATCGAGCCTTCCTTAGTATTAAATTTCAGATTATCTTATTCATTCAATGTTACAGATATGATTTATTCCGAAGTTTTCGTGAGATTGAATAATATTACTGATGAATATAGACTGTCTCAATTAGGATTACCTGCACCAGGTAGAACATTCTATGCAGGATTGTCACTAAGGCTCTGATTTAATCAACAAGAGCAATAATTTCGATGCGTATAAGTGATAATTTACTGTCCAACGGAAAATGTTGTTTCGTTGGACAGGTTTGTTTCATTATAATTTAAAATCACTAAATTTGACTAATTCTAAATTTTGGAATAGTCGCTATAAATCCGATGAATATACTTACGGGATTGAACCTAATGTTTTTTTTAATAATGTTTAGATAAGTTGAATCCCGGAAAAAAATCTTTTGCCCGCAGAAGGTGAAGAAAGAAATGCGGTATATTATGTGGGGAAAAAAGTTTAATTTCTTTCCTTTATCGAGCCGGGATTATTCTGAATTTCTTCATCAGTATTTGGGATTTCGAATGCGAAACTGATTTCGTCGTTATTAGTTTTTAATTCATTTGCAATATCATCCAATTCTTTTAGCTCAGGCAAATCATTCAGCGAGTTCAGACCAAAGAATTTTAGAAAATCTGTTGTTGTGCCAAATAACAAGGGTCTGCCAATGGTATCTTTTCTGCCAAGAATATCCACAAATTTTTTTTCAATAAGAGAGTTGATAACATCTCCGCAACTAACCCCTCTAATTTGTTCTATTTCTGCCTTGGTAATTGGCTGTTTGTAAGCAATAATAGCAAGCGTTTCCAAAGATGCTTGTGTCAATTTTCTCTTGGTTTTATATTTTATTAATTGCTGTATTAATTCACCATATTCAGAACGAGTTGCAAATTGATAACCTCCTGAAATGTTTATGATATGATAGGGTCTTGAACTGGCAAGCAAATCTTTGTTAATTTGATCAATGATTGGTAAAAAATCATCAGGTTTAAAATTGTATTCAGAATCAAATTTGATTTCATTTGGTTCTGATATATTGAAAATATCTATATTTGAATTGTCCTTTTTGTTTTCAAAATCATTTTTTATGAGGATTTTGTATAATGTGTTCAAGGTTACCGGTTCTTCGGAAGCAAATATTATAGCTTCGACAGCAGATTTCTGGTCTTCTTTGGATAGCTTTAAAAAGACTGGTAAATTTATTTCAGGCATTTTCGGGAATTTTTATAAAATTCTTATGGGAAATAATGATATCATCAAAAGAGTTGGACTGTAAAGCGATAATTAATCCGGATTTTATTAGTTCAAGCAAAGCCAAAAAGGTAACAACGATAATTTGTCTTGGTTCATCTTTTATTATTTTGTTAAAACTGAATTTTTTTTGTCGTGAGAGAAGGCTTTTGATCATTAAAATTTTTTCCTCTACTGAAATATTAATCAAAGGAATGATATGACTGTTATCATGATTTTTTTTTCGTTCTAAAATTTTACCGAAAGCACTCAATAAATCAAAAACTGTAGCATTTTTGTATTGGACGCCATTAAGATTGATAGCCATTTGATAATCAACTTCATAAAGTTGGCGATAGAATGTATATCTTTGGGATTTTTCAAGATTTGACAAGTCTTTTGCGGCTTCCTTGAATTGTTTATATTCAAGCAATTTTTGAACGAGCGGCAGTCTTGGATCATCTAATTCAAGATCAGAATTCTCGGGGTCTCGGGGTAAAAGCATCTGTATTTTAATCTGCATAAGACTTGCAGCTATAACTATGAATTCTCCGGCGATATCTAAATCAAGAATTTTCATTAATCTGACATATTTCAAAAATTCATCTGTGATTTTTGCAATTGGAATATCATAGATATTTATTTCATCCCTTTTAATGAAATAAAGCAGTAAATCAAACGGACCTTCGAAATTATCTAACTTAATTCTATACATCGAAAATCATTCTTTAAACAATCTGTAACATAAATAAAAGGGAGCATGTATTTTCCACAATTTATAAACTAAGGGTTTTCAGAATAAATTCTGGGAACCCTTGCACTAATAGAAGTGAGAATTTCGTAAGTAATCGTTCCAGACTTTTCGGCTAAATAATCTGCACCAATAAAAAGATTATCCTGTGTGCCGATGAGAATGACATCATCTCCGATATTAATATCATCAAAACCTATGTCAATCATTGATTCATCCATACAAATTGTGCCGACAATTTGATAGAATTTACTTTTTATGATACACTTCGATAAATTTGTTAAATGTCTTGGATAGCCATCGCCATAGCCAATTGGAATAGTTGCAATTCTTGTTGGTTTATCAGAAATAAAAGTTCTGTTGTATCCTACAGAGTCACCTTTTTGAATGGTTCGAACAGAAATCACTTTTGTTGCTAGAGTTAGAACCGGTTTTAAATTTTCTGAAATGTTGTTGTTGTTAGAATAAGAATAACCATATAGAGATAAACCAGGTCTAACCATATTGAAATGAGCTTCGGTAAATTCAAGTATCCCGGCTGAATTAGCCATATGGATCAATTCAAACCGGAAGCCGACGGAGTTTAATTCGGCTAAACATGATTTGAAACGTTCCAGCTGAAAAACGGAAAAATCTCTGTCAGATTCTGATGAAGCGAAATGAGAGCAAATACCAACCATTTCAAGGTTAGGTAACTCTGCAAAGGTTTTCAAAAATTGCATTGCATCCTCTGGATAAATTCCGTCACGACTCATGCCGGTATCAATGTAGAGATGGGTTCGAATTTTTTTATTTTTATTTTTTGCTTCTTCCGAGAGTTTTTTGCAAAAATCAAGTGAGGAAACGGCAACTTCGAGATTATAATTAACAATATTTTCTGCATCACCATTTGCATCGGGAACAAGAACTAAGATTGGATTTTTTAAGCCGGATTGACGAATAGTTGCTCCTTCGTCTGTGAAAGCTACGCCTAAATATTCAACCCCAGAATTAATCAAATATTTTGAAATTTCGATTATGCCATGCCCATAAGCATTTGCTTTTACAACTGCCATAATTTTTGAATTATGAACGGTTTTTTTAATTAAATGAACATTATCTCTGAGATAACTCAGATTAATTTTAGCATAAGTGCTTCTCAAAATTTCCCCCCAGCAAAAAATTTGTCCAGATTCAATGGACTAATATTTACAAAAATATCAAATTTTAACATACAACATAACAAGAAAAAAATTTAATGAAATAAAAAGTAATTGACGGATAAGTTAAAAAAAATAAATATGAAAGAAAATTAAGTGTTTGAAAATAAATAAATTCATATTTTTGAATTTTGTTTTTTGTCAATTGGAGAAAGTATGAAAGAATTTCAGAACATAACTTATCTTGATTTTTCAGACCCGATAATTTTGAAAAAACAACAAGATGCAATCAAGAAAGTCAGAGGTAATTTTAATAAAGAATACCCTAATTATATTGGTGGTAAAGAAGTCTTTACTGAAAAAAAGACTATTAGCATAAATCCTGCAAACCTTGATGAAGTGGTTGGAAAATTTCAGAAGGGAGGAAAAGAAGATGCTGAAAAAGCGATTCAGGCAGGGCTTAAAGCTTTTGAAACCTGGAAAAATGTCCCAGCCAAGGAAAGAGCAAACTATCTTTTCAAAGCTGCTAATGAAATGAGAAAAAGAAGATATGAAATTAATGCTTGGATGATTTCTGAAGTTGGAAAAAACTATCTGGAAGCTGATGCTGATACCTGCGAAGCTATTGATTTTCTTGAATTTTATGGGAGAGAAGCTATACGCTACTCAAAAAATCAACCTTTGACTCCTTATAAGGGTGAAAAAAACGAGTATTTTTATATCCCCCTTGGAGTAGGATTAATTGTACCACCATGGAATTTCCCTCTTGCAATTCTTGTCGGAATGTCTTCTGCTGCAATTGTTACAGGCAATACAATTGTCCTCAAACCTTCCTCAGAATCACCAATGATGGGATGGTTATTCACAGAAATTATGAGAAAAGTTGGATTGCCCGATGGAGTATTGAATTATTTTGTTGCAAGTGGAGCCGAAGCTGGTGATTATCTTGTTACTCACCCAAAAACCAGATTTATTGCCTTCACCGGTTCAATGGAAGTTGGTTTAAGAGTTAATGAACTTGCCGCAAAAAAATCTGATGGGCAAATCTGGATTAAGAGAGTTATTGCCGAAATGGGCGGAAAAGATTCTATAATTATTGATTCTGAAGCTGATATAGACGAAGCCGTGAAAGGAGTTGTTGTTTCAGCTTTCGGTTTTCAAGGGCAGAAATGCTCTGCGTGTTCCAGAGCAATCGTTGATAAATCAGTTTATAATGAATTTGTTAAAAAACTTAAAACTGCTGTTGGAAACTTGAAAATTGGAGATCCCAAAGATAATTTTATTGTCGGTCCCGTTGTTAGCCAAAAAGCCGAACAATCAATTTTGAGTTATATAGAGATAGGGAATAAAGAAGGTAAACTTCTTATTGGAGGTAACAAAATAAAAGGACTGAACGGTAATTTTA
>CALHRB010000184.1 GCA_938038165.1 Candidatus Kapaibacterium sp.
ATAACAAATTTAAATAAAATTTTGGGCAAAGAAATAATCAAAGAACTTGTGATTAAATAAGTTCACTTTAATAGCTCAGAAAAATTTCGTATTTTTGTAAGTTTATTAAAATATAATATCTTAAAACTATGGAAGACGAAAAAAATATTCAAATTGAGGACATAAAAATCAATTATGATGAACCTGAATTAAATGCACAAACTAACCCTGATGAATACGACGAAGAAAGTATAAAAGTTTTAGAAGGGCTCGAAGCAGTTCGTTTGAGACCAGCTATGTATATAGGTGATATAGGGGAGCGAGGACTCCACCATTTGATTCAGGAGGTTGTTGATAATTCAATTGATGAAGCCTTAGCCGGATTTTGCAAGAAAATCACTGTAATTCTTCATGCAGACGGTTCTTGTTCTGTTGAGGACGATGGAAGAGGAATACCTGTTGGACCTCACCCTGTCAAACAAATTTCGACACTTGAAGTTGTTATGTGTACCCTTCATGCTGGGGGAAAATTCGATAAATCTTCTTACAAGGTTTCAGGAGGTCTTCACGGAGTGGGGGTTTCTTGTGTTAATGCCCTGTCGTCAAAACTTATTGCAACCATTCATCGTGATGGAAAGATTTATCAGCAAGAATACTCCGAAGGTAATCCTTTGTTTGATATCAGGGAAATTGGAGTTTCGGACAGAACTGGCACCATAATTAGATTTTATCCTGACGAAAGTATTTTTAAAACAACTGTTTTCAGATTTAGCAAAGTCTCCGAAAGGTTAAGGGAACTTGCCTTTTTAAATCCTCATGTAGTTATTGAGTTGAAAGATGAACGTGACGGCAGAAATGAGACTTTTCACTATGAAGGTGGCCTGGTTGATTTTGTTAAATACATTGATAATTCTACAACTCAGTTAATTAAACCTATTTTTATTTCTGGCTCAGGAACAAATGGCACAAACAGTTTAACCAAAGTTGAAATTTGCTTTGCATACAATACTGGTTATAATGAAAATGTATTTTCTTATGTCAATAATATTAATACAATAGAAGGTGGAACTCACGTTTCGGGATTTCGGTCTGCTCTTACACGAACACTTAATGCTTATGCATTGTCAAATAAACTCAATAAGGAACAATTAACAGGTGAGGATTTTAAAGAAGGGCTGACAGCTATAATTTCGGTTATGGTTCCCGAGCCTCAATTTGAAGGACAGACAAAAACCAAGTTGGGAAATGGTGAAGTTGAGGGAATAGTCAGAACAATTCTCAATGAAAAATTAACTGAGTATCTTGATCATAATCCTTCTGTTGCAAAAAAAATAATCGAAAAGGTAAGTCTTGCGGCTGAAGCACGAATTGCTGCAAGAAAATCGAGAGAATTAATAAGAAGAAAAAATGCACTGGACTCAGCAACTCTGCCTGGTAAATTAGCTGATTGTTCAAACAGAAATCCTGAAGAAACAGAGCTTTATATAGTTGAGGGAGATTCTGCTGGTGGCTCTGCCAAACAAGGCAGAGACCGAAGATTTCAGGCAATACTTCCCTTAAAAGGAAAGATTTTGAATGTCCAGAAAGCAAGGCTTTCTAAAATATTGGAAAATGAAGAAATCAGAACCATTTTTACTGCTATTGGTGCTGGATTTAACGATGAATTCGATCCAAACCGAAGTAGATATGGTAAAATTATACTTATGGCTGACGCTGATGTAGATGGCTCACATATAAGAACACTTCTTTTAACTCTGTTTTTCCTTTATATGAAAGATCTCGTTATTAATGGTAAGTTGTATATTGCACAACCACCACTGTATAAGCTCAAGAAAGGAAAGCAAGAATATTATGCTTATAGCGACAAAGAAAGAGATGAAATAATCAAAAGAATTAAAAAGGATTTACCTTCAAAAGTTTTAGAAAATTCAGAAACTGATTTAACTGAAGAAAATACAACTGCTGATGGTATCACAATTTCCAGATTTAAAGGTCTTGGTGAAATGAACCCTGATCAACTCTGGGAAACTACTATGAACCCCGAAACAAGAACGTTGCTTCAGGTTACTGTTGATAGTGCAGCCGAAGCTTCTTTAATTTTTGAAAAATTGATGGGTGATAAAGTAGAACCAAGACGGGAGTTCATCGAAGAAAATGCAATGTATGTAAAAAATCTGGATATCTAAAACTTGATTTTCTCTTTTTCATTATTGTTGTGATTATTTACAACTTAATCCATTTAATTCATAAAAATTAATAAACTAAAAGATCAACCTTTTATGTAGAGATGGGCTTTGCCACATCCCTACATAAACTACAAGAAAGATTGCTTTCAAGACCCAAAGTAATTTAATGTTAATGTTGTAATGTCGTCGCTCTGCTCAGCTCCTTCTGCGTGAAGCTTTACATCAGCAACAACCCTTTCGGATATTTCTTTGGCTTCAATACCAACACACCCGGAAAGAAGCTTTTCAAGCCTTGGTTCAGAATATTGCTTATTGTCAACATCCATTGCTTCCGAGACACCATCAGAGAAAACAAAAATTGACTCCCCTGGAAATATTTGAATAGTTTTTGAATGATAGTTCAAATCCTCTATTCCACCAAGAACGAAATCGCCGGTTTTTTCTATCATCACAACCCCCCTGTCTTTCGAGATAATATATGGAGGATTATGACCACCATTGCTGTAAGTCAGAAATCCAGTATTAATATTCAGAATACCGTAGAAAACTGTAACAAACATTGAATCAACGCTTTCCTGGCAGAGTAGATTATTGACATATTTCAAACATTGATCGGGCGTCAGACCTTGCATAGCATTTGCTTTTAAGAGAGTTCTGCTGACAGCCATAAAAATGGAAGCTGGTACTCCTTTCCCGGATACATCCCCAACAATAAATCCAAGTTCATTGTCATTTATAAGAAAGAAATCGTAGAAATCACCCCCAATGAATTTAGCTGCATTCATAGTGGCGTAAATATCAAATTCCTTCCGATTTGGAAATGCGGGAAAATCTTTTGGAAGAATTGATGATTGAATTTCTCTGGCTATATTTAGGTCATGTTGGATTGCAACTAATTGATCATGTTCCATTAAAGACCTTCTTAATAAGGATGCTTGTTCGATAGTCTTGTTTATTGTTATTTCAAGGTCGTTAAAGTCAATTGGTTTTGTAACAAAATCAAAAGCACCTCTGTTCATAGCCGTTCTGATGTTTTCCATATCACCATAGGCAGAAACGATGACGGTTTTAAGTGCAGGGTTGTTTAACTCATGAATTTTGGATAAAAGAGTCAACCCATCCATTTCAGGCATGTTAATATCAGAAAGAATTATACTGACATCCGGGTTTTCATCAAGTTTTGCCAGAGCCTCAAAACCATTATGAGCAAATATGAAACTATATTTTTTTTCTCTAATTTCACGCCGGAACTTCTGAGTGATCATTGGTTCGACATCTAATTCGTCGTCCACATACATTATTTTAAAAGTCATTTAATCCTCCTATATTTAATAAATATTTTTTTTCTGATAAGTTCTATGAACCCAAATGGTTAGAAAATATTAACTTTTTAGGTTCAAAGGTATAGTGATAATAAATTCAGTTGATTCACCTGGAACAGAATTGACTTCTAATTTACCTCGATGAATCTGTGTTACGATATCATAACTCATTGATAAACCCAATACAGTCCCTTTGCCAGTAGGTTTGGTGGTGAAAAATGGTTGAAAGATTTTATCTATTACGCTTTGTGGAATTCCAGTACCATTATCTTTGATGCTAATCTGAAAATTATCAACATTCTTTTTTGTTTTAATTTGAATCTTTGGGAAATAGCCTTGTTTTAGTTTTATACTTTTTTCGTTGACGGCATAACAGGAATTATTCACTATATTCAGAATAACTCTGCTTAAATCTTGAGGCACCACATTGACCTTTCCGATAGATTCATCATAATCAGTATCGAAGGCAGTATTAAAATCATGATTCTGGGCTCTCATGCCATGATAGGCAAGATTAACGTATTCTTTTACCATTGCGTTAACGTCTGTTGGTTGAAACTCTCCTGATTTTCCTCTGGAGTGCATCAACATCCCTTTGACTATACTTTCGGCTCGCTTACCATGTTCATTGATTTTTGAAATATTATCATTTAGAGTTCCAATAATATCAAGAAGATTATCATAATCATCTTGATTAAAATTATCTTTTGCCTTTTCAACTTCTTCATTTAACTCATCAATAAGGTCTTTTGACAGGGAAGAGAAATTATTGACAAAGTTTAATGGATTTTGAATTTCGTGTGCAATTCCTGCGGTTAATTGTCCAAGAGAGGCTAATTTTTCGGATTGGACAAGTTGTTGTTGAGTATCTTTGAGGTTGTTTAATGTAATCTGCAAATCTTCTAATATCTTTGTTTTAATAAATGCAGAAACAAGATGCTCTTTTAGATTGTTAAGCAGACTCAGATCATTTTCTAAAAAAGCATTCTTAGAGGTAAAATTTTCGAGAATAAGAAAAGCTTCAATTTTGTTATCTATCCGAATTAAAATTGTAACAAAGGAGAGAGGTTGTTCCAGTTCATTTAATTTTGTAAATTCATTACTTAAATGGGGATATCTATCAAATTCTTTCGCTAAAAAAATATCTTCAAATATTTCTTCTGAAATTGAGATATAACGTTTCTCGGCTTCCTGAGGAGAAAGAGCAAACTCTTCAAAAAGATTTATATCCCAGCCCAGACTTGCTTTAAATTTAAATTTAGAGATATTACTATCCCAAACAAGGGCGGTTGCCCTATCGATGACTTTCAAAACCTTGACTCTCTCGAGAATCGAAATAAGTAATTTGTTGAAATTGATTTCGTTATTTATTGCTTGAACTATGCCGTTAATTTTTTCGAGTTCGTCGTTTTTTATAAAAAGCTGTAAAGATTGAACTTCAATTTCTTCTTTTTGCTCCATTATCTCAGCTGTTCTTTCTTCAACTATTGCTTCAAGAGCTTGTTTTTCATTTTCGAGTTTTCTGCCTCTCCACCTAATTATGAGAAAGATGGATGATATTCCTATGATAACATATAAAGCATATGCCCAGATAGTGGCAAACCAGGGGGTTTCAATAGTGAAATCAAATTCAGCAAAATCAGACATTTCATCATATATATTTTTTGCTCTTACTTTGAATTTATAATGACCATAGGAAAGATTTGTGTATTCCTTCTTTGTGCTAGTAGTCCAATCGGAAAGAACTTTATCAAACCCCTCGAGAATATATTGATATTCGTTTTTACCTAAAATTTCATAGGATGTGCTTGAATAGAAAAAAGTAATTGTGTTCTCTTCTGGTAAAAGTAGAGCTGATTTTGGTTTACTATTTTGGTCAAGTCCACTATAGCCAAAAAATATTTCTTTTTCGTTATTTACAATAATATCCCGAATCAAAGTGTTGAAATTAGTTTTGTTATTCAAACCTGATTTTTCCTGAAATCTTATAATGACATCATTTCCAACAAGCCAGATGATATCGTTATCAAGTTCTGCCTCGTGATCCACAAAAATAGATTTAACAGTGAAAAATGAGATAGGCTTGAATTTCTTTTGATCTTTTCTGTAAATTACCTTGTTATTATTTTCTTCTTTAAATTTAATAAGCTGGGCAAAGTTTTTATCAGAACCATCTGTTGACCATATGCGATTTTTTTGATCCTGATAGATTTTGCTAAACCAATTGGATTTTGAATCCAGACTGTCAGTAATAAATTCATCAGCTATTTTAAATTTTTTTTCTGTTTTATCAAAATAATGAACTCCTTCGATAGTAGAGACCAATAATTTTCCATCAATAAAATTAACAGAATTGCCGACATTTGAGGGCAAACCATTTTGATTATCAAATTTTTTCAGAGAAAGATTATTTAAATCAAAACATAGCACTCCGTTATTGCTGGTTGCAGCCCAGATAAGTCCGTCCGAATCTTCTTGAATACTTCTTACTTCATCAAACAGTTCAATTTGATTAGAGTTAGCATTTGGATATTCGTTTAGCTTTTTGACAAGGTAGCCGTTGTTCTTTTGTTCAATAATTTCTAATCCGTTAATTGTTCCTGCATAGTAGAAATTTTGTTTGAATTGTGACTTCTTGATTACAAATGAAAAGTTATTAGAAATTCTTTCAGTTGAACCGTTATCATTGATTTTAATAACGCCTGAACTTGTTGCAACTAATAAATCATTTGCCGTAATTTCCAAGTCCCAACATCCAGAATTCAAGCCGGAAAATTTCTCGAATTTATATGGCTCTGTTTCTGACAAATAATAGAGACCCTCTAAAGTAGTAACAAAAATTTTGTTTTTAAACCTTGTTATATCATTGATGCTCCCTTTAAGTCCATTTCTTTTGTCAAAATAAGTCAAAGGTAAGAAATAATCAATTCTTGATATACCGTTGTTAAGACCAACCCATAAACCATTATCATCAGATAAGTAGATCGAATTCACATAATTGCTAATTAGTCCGGAGAATTCATCAATAATATCAATAATTTTTAGATTCTTGTCAATTATCAGAATCCCGCTTCTTTGTGTGCCAATTGCATAAAATTCATTACCCAATGGAACAGCACAATTACTACCAAAGTTTTTAATAAAATCACTGGTTTCAGAATTAATTTTTGTGATGTTATGATTCTCATAAAAAAATAATCCATCAGCCTCGGTGCCAATCAATTTTTTTTGATTGTCCAGAGATAGTATGAAACTAATTCTTATTTCATCATTGAATACTTCGCCATGACTGACAGATACTGACTGACCTTGTTCGTTAATTTTTATTAAACCTCGTGTTTTCTCTGTATAGAATATTTCATTACCTACACGGAATGCATTTAATATTGATTGATCTTTTATTATTTCAGAAAATTTGTTATCACTAAATTTTAAAATCCAATTATTAGAAATAAAGTAAATTCCTTCGTTAACTTCAAAAATTTTAATAATTTCATAAAAGCTTCTATAAATACTATCAACTTTATCAACAATATTCTTAAATAAGATATTACCATTAATATCGGATTCGAGGTAACCAAATTCTTTTCTACCGCCGGCATAAATTCTTCCGTCTTTTGTTTGAGCAAAGGTTTTGACTCTATTGATGCTCTTAGTTAATATAGTTCGCCAACTTGTTCCATCATATTCAAGAATACCGGTAAAGTTAGCAAAATACATAACACCGCGTTTATCCTGAACTATATCGAAATTTTCTCCTTCACCATTATAATCAACAGGACTAAAATTTTTTATAAATGGTAATCCTTTGCTGGTTTTTATCATTTTGTTGGTTAAACCCCTGTTATTCAAGGCTTTTGGTTGATTAATCTTCGAATTTAATTTTATGGTTTGACCATAAATTAAAAATCCTACTCCGAGAATCACAGAAATGGTCAATGCCGTAAATATTAATTTTTTTAACATTTATGTTTCCTTCCGGTTACTGATTGGCAAATAACCCTAATAAAATAAAACATCACTCAATAAATATAATATCATCGTAATTATTAATGTCCCTTTTGATTTAGCAATTTCAATGCTATTTTTTCAAATAAATTCTCTTTTTGCCAGAAAATATTAAATTCGGCAATATAGTCATAATCAATTTTAATTATTTCGGTATCCTTTGTTGCCATTAAAGCAGACCCTTTTTCG
>CALHRB010000185.1 GCA_938038165.1 Candidatus Kapaibacterium sp.
AATTAATTCAATATATGTTCTCTAAAATCGTTTTGTTGGTAGATTTTATACTATTACAAAATTCTTTTTTGTGAAAATCAAATTAATAACAATAGATTTCTGGAATACTCTTTTTGATTCCGAGAATGGTTTTGCAAGAAACCTATATAGATTGAACGCCTTAAAGTCAGAAATAGAAAAATTGGGATATTCAATAAGCGAAAATGAATTCAATCCTGCTATTGAAGCCTCTTGGGAATATTTTCATAAAATTTGGAGAAATGAGCAACGAACTCCTTCTACAGCGAGCACCGTTGAGTTCTTATTTGATTTTTTGAAATTACCAAATGACCCTGAAATAATAGAAAATGTTACAGAAGCTTTTGGAGATTGCATTATTTATCATCCGCCCAATCTTTTGCCCGGAGTAAAAGAAGCACTAAAGGAGCTAAGATCTGAATATATACTTGGAATTGTATCCGACACTGGTTTCTCTCCAGGGAAAACACTTAGAAAAGTATTATATGATGCCGGTATTTATGATTATTTTTCTGACTTCAGTTTCAGTGATGAAACTGGTTTTTCTAAACCATCGAAAGAATCTTTTTCAGCTATTCTTGATAAATATCCATACATGCCATCTGAAACTATTCATATTGGTGACATTGAGGAAACAGACATAGTCGGTGCAAAGAGACTTGGGATGAAAGCAATTAAGTTTATTGGCGATAAAACAGGAGTTTTTTCTGGTAAAAGCAATCATACCATTGCCGATGCCATTTGTGAGGAGTGGAAAGAAATATTAAAAACAATAAAAGAAATTGAAAATATCAATTAGTTCTTAAAAGCATTCTTTCAACTTTTTGCAAGTCTCTCAAAGCGCCAAAAGCAAGGAATTCATCTCCATCATTTACTTTGAAATCGCTCGGAGGATTAAGTGTGGTTTTATCATTTCTTTTTATAGCCAAAATTGTAACGCCGGTTTGCTCCCTAATTCTCATTTCTTTTAATGATTGGCTTTTCCAAACAGAATTTTCGGGGATTTTAATATTTTCAATGTTAAATCTTTCTTCTCCAGTCCCAAAATTAGTTTCAACAAAATCAATAACATTCGGATTAATAATATGATGTGCAAGCCTTTGTCCACCAATGGAGAAAGGGTTAACAATTTGATTAGCTCCTGCTCTTTTTAATTTTTCAATACTTTCGTATTCATCGCAACGTGCGACTATTGAAAGATTTGGATTAAGGACTTTTGCACTCAGAACAACAAAAACATTAGTCGCCTACCCGTCGCTATAATCAAACCTTTTGCCCTGTTGATTCCAGCCTTTAAAAGAACTTCATCATGAGTAGCGCCGCCCTTGATTTTTAACAATGATTCCCTTTGATTGATAATATCCTCTTCTTTAAAATCATCATCTATCACAACAAACTGTTAATTGTTTTTTAGTAGTTCCAAAGCAGCAAGCTGACCAACCCTTCCATACCCGATAAGAATTGTATGATTTTTTAAATTTTCGACTGTTTTCAACATTTTCTTCTTTCTCCCATAATTATTAATTTGAAGAATAAACAGATTTTCCATAACAATGGTAAACATAAAAAACAAACTTGATATACCGACAAGAGCAATAGCTACTTTAAAAATCCTTCCAACAGTGTTCAATGGATATAATTCTGCATAGCCAATAGTTGTTATTGTTATAAAAGTCATATAGAAACTATCGAAAAGACTTATCTCGTAATCTTTAGACCAAAGTAAATAATAACCCAAAGTTCCAACTATATTAGTTATTAACAAAACGAAAAAAGGCAGTATTGGTTTTTTCAAGTTGGGTTTTGTGTCTTTAATAAGCTTTTTGTTGAATCTCATAGATTAATGTAATAATAATAAACAACAAAATTAATGTAAAAAACAAGCCAAAATCAATAGCTAAGTAAAAAATTAATATATTTGTTTTTTTTGTTATTATTATTTAAAGAATGAAGTTTAGCGTTGTTATAGTAACCAGAAACAGAAAAGAAGATGTGAAACGCTCTATCGAAGGTTATCTTGCCCAAACCTATGAAAATAAAGAAATTATTGTGATTGATAACGCTTCCAACGATGGAACAAGGGAAATGATGCTTCAGGATTATCCTGGCATTAAATATCTTTGGCTCCCTGATAACTTCGACATCAGAACTATCAATCTGGGAGTTGAAATGTCAACAGGCGATATTATCTGGCGGACGGACAGCGATTCTTATCCAGAATCGCCCGAGACTTTCGAAAAGGTTGCAGAAATTTTTTCAAAACACCCTGAAATAGACATAATAGCAACTGAGGATATAGAAGTCAGAAAAGGCAATCAACCTTGGGATTGGTATCCCCTTCCTATTGATAAAATCAATGTGCCTGAAAATGGCTACAAGGCAAACTTTTTTCCAGGTACCGGTGCAGCTATCAAAAAAAAAGTTTTTGACAAAATAGGAGGTTTTTGGGAATTTGGTTTTGAGGAATTAGACTTTTGTACCCGAGCCATTGTAGCAGGTTTTAATGTTAGGTATTTTCCTAACATCCGAACTCTACATTTTGCATCTCCACTTGATAGAAATAATGCAAATCGTTGGGTTATGGCTTCAAAACAATACATTCGATATAGCTGGCGATATTTTCCCTTGGGTCAGGCTATCTGGCGTTCGGTTCAAATTATTTTCTTTCAAATTCTTCTGGCTGTTTTTACAAAGATTCCTATTTCAGCAATGTTCGAGGGTTTTTTTGGAATGTTATCTATTATGTTCTATACATATCGAAATGAAAGAAACGTTGTCCCACAGGAAAAACTCAATGACATTACTTTGGGAGTGAGCGTTTCGCATAATCAAATGAGATTTTTCAAACAGGTTGTTCTGAACAAAGTTAGAAAAATGTTAAAAAAAAGCAATAATGAGTAGGAAATTAAAAATCTTACAGCTTTCACCACGATTCCCTTTTCCAATGGACGATGGCGGCAAAATCGGAATTGGAAACATTTTGATTGAATTCTACAGACAAGGTTGTCATGTTTCTTTCTTTACTTTTATCAATGATGAAATATCGGATAGAGAAATAAACGAATTAAAAAAATATGCAACTCCCATTCTTCTACAACACTCCACAAAAAATACTATACCAAAAATAATGAAATCAATACTAACCAATAAATCTATTTACATTGAAAAACATTCTGGTAAGAAAATCCTTAAACAATTCGAAAATTTAATCGGAAAAAATGATTTTGATGTCATTCATGCCGACCATTCTGCAATGGCACCAATCGCAATTTATTTGAAAAAATTGTCAAATAAGCCAACTGGATTGAGACTTCACAATATTGAATATATGATTTGGCAAAGATATGCGGAAATATTGCCCAAATATCATCCAAAAAGAATATATATCCTACATCAAGCAGAATTGTTGAAAAGATATGAAAGTAGGATATACTCAGAATTTGATATTTGTTTTCCGATAACTGAAGTTGACAAAAAATTAGCATTGGAATTATCCCCAACTTCCAAGCAAATTGTCTCGGGTCCGGGAATTGATGATTCCTATTGGGTTCCCGATGATACTCAAGAGAGAAATCCTAATGAATTGATAATTGCTACTGTTTTTTCATGGAAACACAACCTCGATGGGTTGTTATGGTTTATCAAAAATGTTCTGCCAATTGTCAGAAAACAAAACCCTGATATTTCTTTGTCGGTCATTGGCAAAAATATTCCTGATTTTCTTCGAAACTATAAAAAGGAAGGTGTTAATGTCATTGGTTATGTTGATGACGTCCGTCCTTATCTTAGTAAAGCCGGGATTTATATTGTTCCTCTGTTTGTAGGCTCAGGCATAAGGATAAAAATTATTGAGGCAATGGCGATGAAACTACCCGTTTTAGCAACCTCAATTGCTGCCGAGGGCATTAATCCCAAGACAGAAAATGGTATTATTATTTGTAATAATGCCAAAGAGTTTTCCGATAATATTATTGAATTAACAACAAATTTCAGCATGCAAAAATACTTGGGTGAAAATGCCAGAAAATATTCATTGTCAAACTTTTCTTGGGAATCAAACGTAAATATTATAATCGAAAATTACAAGAAATTTTCTGGAATGATTTAGTGCGATTTTATAATCTATTAAATTGAAAAAAACAAAATACATATTTTGCATTATAATTTTTTTTGCTTTACTACATTCCTGTATTAATCCATTTGCCCCCACTCTTGATGACTCAAACAAACCTTCGGACATAATCGGCGATCAGAAGACCGTTGAAGGGCTATTTAAAAATTTCAGATATGCTTATGTGTTCAAAGATACTTTGGTTTATGGAAACTTATTAGCCGATGATTTCACTTTTGTTTACTGGAATTATGATCAAGGCACAAATCAAACATGGGGCAGAGAAGAAGATATGCGTTCTACCGCGGGTTTATTTCAGGCAGCCCAAAATCTGGATTTGATCTGGAATGAAATATTACTGTCAATTGGAGATACCTTGGTAAAAGATATATCACGAGGGTTTATCCTTAACATTATTTTTAGCCCATCTGATGTTGTTAGATTACAGGGAAGAGTTAATCTGAGAATAAAGCGTGGATCGGTTGAAGAAGACTGGAAGATTAGTATATGGAGGGATGAATCTAATTTTTAATTCGATCTATCAAGCTCAATATGAAAAGTAGTGCCTTTGCCAATGGAACTTTCCTTAACAAAGATTTTTCCATTGTGATAATCTTCGATAATTCTTTTGCTCAGTGTTAGACCAAGTCCCCAGCCTCTTTTTTTGGTTGTGAATCCTGGATAGAAAATTTGCCTTCTTTGCTTCAAAGTCATTCCTTTGCCATTGTCCGAGACTGTTATAACTATCTTGTTTTTTGAAAGTTCAGCCAAATCGATAGCAACTTTGCCGTTTTTTGACTCAATGGATTCTGCCGAATTTTTAAGCAGGTTCTCAATTACCCATTGAAAAAGTTCGGCATTAATTTCGGCATAAAGATTGTTTTGAAATCTCCTTTCTATCCTAATTTTTTTGCCTAGATGAGGCATCCTTTTTTCGAAGTAATTGCAAACATTTTCCAGTATTTCAGAAATTTCCACTCTTTTCCTTTCGGGCAGAGAGCCAATCTTCGAAAATCTTGTTGCAATCATATTG
>CALHRB010000186.1 GCA_938038165.1 Candidatus Kapaibacterium sp.
ATATCCAATAATATATTCTTAATTGAATCTTAATCCTTAATTGCTTTATTTGCTGAGATAGCAGATTTTGCGTTATCAGCTACATATTATTTTTCAGACAATAACCCTGGAATTAAATATAGCTTTTTGTAATTCAGGAAAGAGAAAAAAAAAGAAAAGCATTAAATTTTCGTTAATACTCACTGAATATTTAAAACAATTCAAGGGACTGAAATGGCTTCAAACAACATTAAAAAGATTGGTATAATATCAGTTGTTGGAATCATCGTACTTACAATCATAATTTTATTCAACACACAACTCGGCTCACATTTATTTGCAGACGATCAGATAGGTGCCACCAAACCGCCGGTCGCTTTAAATTCATATGCCAAAGCTATAAACGAAGCTCTTCAGGAAGCTTCAAAAGCTGTTATTCCGTCAGTAGTCAGCATAAAAGTTGAGATTGACAGGAAACAGCGAGAAAATCCCGACAGAGACATGTTCAGAGAATTCTTCCGATTTTTTGGAGAGCCTTTCGAAGATCAGGGACCCCGAGAAGCCAGTGGTTCTGGTGTTATCATCTCTGAATCAGGTTATATTGTTACTAATAACCATGTTATCGAAAATGCTTCAGTCATAATTGTAACAACTGACGATAAGAAAGAGCACAAAGCCACCCTTATTGGTAGAGATCCACTAACTGATTTAGCAGTCATCAAAATTGATGGCGGACCTTTTCCTTATGTTCATTTTGGTAATATGGATAATGTTAAAATCGGAGAAATGGTTATTGCCGTTGGAAATCCACTCGGTTTGAATTCCACTGTTACTGCCGGTATAATAAGTGCTATTGGACGAGGCGGACTGGCTTTGCTCAGAGAGAGAAGTCCCTATGCTGTTGAAAATTTCATCCAAACTGATGCAGCGATTAATCCCGGCAATAGCGGCGGTGGACTTTTCAACCTCGAAGGAAGTCTTATTGGTATCAACACTGCCATTGCTACAAGAACAGGAACCTACATAGGTTACGGTTTTGCTATTCCTATTGATCTTGTTAAATCTGTTGTCCTTGATTTAATAGATGACGGAAAGATTAACAGAGGGTATATTGGTGTGCAAATCAGAACTATTGATGAGATTATTGCTAAATCTGTCGGTTTGGATAAGGTAGAAGGTGTTGTCGTAAATGATGTTGTTAAAAAAGGTCCTGCTGAAAAAGCTGGAATTGAGCCTGGCGACGTTATCCTCGAAATTGACGGGAATAAAGTTTCCAGTTCTAATGAACTTCAAAGTCAGGTTGCAAAAAAAAGAGCAGGAGATAAAGTTACTCTTACAATCTGGAGAGATGGAAAGAAGATTAACAAAACTGTAAAGCTTGAACCTCGTGATACTGATGAAGAAACTGCTTCAAACCAAACAATCCCAGGTGAAGATGGCTCTTCCTGGGAGGACAAAAAAGAGCTAAAATTCGACAAGCTTGGTTTTACGGTGGATTATCTTACAGCAAATCAAAAAGATGACTATAAAGTAGAGAAAGGAGCTTTTATTTCCAGAGTGGAACGAAACTCTGTAGCTGCAAATCGCGGTATGGCACCTAATGGAGTTATTGTGAAAGCTGACAAAAAAGATGTTGCTTCGCCAAAGGAATTAAAGAAAATTCTTGATGCAAAAAAAACTGGTGATGTTGTAATTTTTCAAATCAAATATATTGATTCTAATCGAATCGTTGCAATGGAAATACAATAAATAATTCACAAATATTTTTCAGATAAGCTGTAATCTAATTAATGGGTTACAGCTTTTTTTTATTTTTAACAAATAATTTTAAAAGTTTAAAAATTTTGATTAAATTTCCGTATATTTTTTCGTTATCTGGAGGTTTTATGAGAAATTATAATTACTCTACTTCAGTTTTTTTTCTGAAATCTTCCTTGTTCATTTTAATTTTTATATTGCTTGGTTCCGACGGTTGCGATTTATTAAATCCAAAAGAAGTTACAGAATTAGACAAAATTCAATCAGCAGTTGAAACATTCCGTGCAGATGTATCCATAACCTTGTCCGAAGTTGCAAAAATTGCCAATTTAGCCATTGAAGAAAAAAGTTTTGTTTTTGTTAGTCCTTTTAGCACTTTCGTTTCACCTATTGCTCTCGTAAAAGGGCTTGATAAACTGACATCAGAAGATTTTGCTGCTGGTAAAAATGTGATGCTGACATTTTTTAATTTGCCAAAAAAATCTGATATTCCTTCAGGATTCTATTCTGTTAATATCAATAAAAATAGTGATTCAGGCAGTTGGTACTTCTCTATGAAGGATATGAATAATCAAAAGGTTTTTAACAGTAGAAGTGCTTTTCGACAGGGTCAGTTCAATGTGCTTAGTAACCTGGCTAATCGTTGTTTATGTTATCAAGATAACAAACTTATGGTCAATTATGGCTTCACTACTAAAAACAACAGCTTTTTATGTTTAAATCTTTTGAGCATGATGCCGCTATCTGATGATACATCCACTCACGGACAAAAGATATTAAAATCTTTAAAATTACTTAGAGAAGAAATCGAGCCTGTTCTTTCATCATCAACAATTGAAAAGCTCTCCAAACAAGTTTTAATTGTAACAAGGGATGACAAAACAGCTATAGTGTCAGCCTTTGAAGAACCAACAATAAATTCCGATAAGAGCATTAATACTTTATATTTATTTTTAAACAGCAGAAAATTTCCTGCGGGTTTTTATTACATCGCAATAAAGAATTTAAATGAAAAATTTGCCGGATTCCTTCTAAATGATAGAAGGGAAGTAGTTTCTGAATTGAATTTAAATGTAAATTATAATTGGACTGGTAATGACATAGGGTTAATTGGTGGTTTGTTAGAAAATGAGCTTCATTTGTCTTTTATTTATCAAGTATCCACAGAGGGAAAAGCTGTTTTTGATATTGTGATAAATGAATAATATTATTCATAGGGTATTGGATCTTCCATGTTTGCTTCAGCGAAACCCTTAAGTCTCAGCAGGCAGGAATCACAAACTCCGCAAGCCCTATGTGAATTCTTATAACAACTCCAGGTCAGCTCAAAGGGCACTCCCAAACTATGCCCTTTCAGTACAATTTCTTTCTTCGACAAATTGATTAATGGTGTAATTATCCGTATATTGGTTTCAGGTTTAGTTCCAAGATTTATTACATTTTGATATGCATCGTAAAATTCCTGCCGACAGTCAGGGTAACCGCTACTATCTAATTGATTAGCACCGATGAATATAGAGTCAGCTCCAATGATTTCAGCCCAGGCAACAGCAATTCCAAGTATGTTTGCATTTCTGAAAGGAACATAACTCGAAGGGATGCTCTCGCCCAATGATCGATTAACGTCAACATCGATTTTTTTGTCTGTCAGGCTTGACCCGCCTATTTGAGCAAAATAGCTAACATCAACAATTAATTTGCTCGAAATCTGATAAAATTCAAGTAGTTTATTAAATGATTCAAGTTCTTTATGTTCTGTTCTCTGACGATAATTCAGATGAAGTGCGTTAATTTGTTCAATACCCATATCCTTTGCCACTGCCAGACATACTGCAGAATCCATACCACCACTCAACAACACTACTGCCGATTGTAAATTACCGACAGACATCAAACTCCCATTAAAGTAACAATAATTTTTCTATTCCCTGAATGGTTTCTAAACTCGCATAAATAAATACCCTGCCATATGCCTAAATTTAATCTGCCATCACTAATCGGTATAACGAGGGAATTACCGAAAATAGAAGTTTTCAGATGAGCTGTTATATCGTCTTTGCCCTCGAAAATATGTGTAAATTTTTGGTAATTCTCGGGAACTAAATCATCAAAAAATGTATCAAAATCAGCCCTAACCGATGGATCTGCATTTTCGTTGATTGACAAAGCCGCACTTGTGTGCTGAATGAATATGTTTGCAATACCTGTTTTTATCTCCTTTAAGTTTTCGCATTTTTCCAAAATCTCATCAGTAATTAAATGATAACCTCTTCTTTTTACTGGTAAATATATTTTATACTGATAAAATTTCATTTGACAATTAAAATCTTTAGTGTCTTTAGAATTTGAAAACCATTAGTTATTTGAATGTAGTATATCCCGGCAGAAAAATCATTCAAATCCAATCTAAGTTTGTTTTTTGCTTTTTCATGGTTATTTTCGATATTAATAATTTCACCTAATTGATTATAAATTGAAGTCATTACTATTTGATCGGGATTATCAGGCATGCCAAAATCAATGATAAGGTAATCCTTTGCTGGATTTGGGTAAATCAAAATATCGTAATTTGAAATATTTTTATAGTCAACATTCAGGATACTTTCAAATTCGATATCATCAATATACCATCCGTCATCATTGCCAACTATGTCGGAGGTTAGTCTAAATTTAATAAAAATAGTATCGGTGCTTAGAGCAGGGTCTCTAAATATTTCAGTTACCCAGTCTTCCTTTGATAAATTATTATCCTGCCATTCTGAGTATGAATTTCTGTTGTATTTTCCCAATGTTTTCCATGTTTTCATTCTGTCGAGAGAAATCTCTACGAAAGCAGTGTCTGTCCTGTGAACAAGAGCAACATGTTTGAATTTTAGGATTGAGGAGTTCTTTGGATTTAAAGGGTAAATTATAAACTCACTTGTAGTGTTGTTTGGATATCTGCCCTGAGGTGAGTCAGTAAAAGAATAATCAGGCGTGAAGACGAAGTTTTTTGTTTTGTTCCAATCGCCCTTGACAATATATTTTTTTGTTCCGGTGTAATCAAAATTATCAAAGTAGTTGGTATAGAATTCACCACAATAGCCGAATTTTGGTTGGCTTTTCTGGCTTGAATTTCCGTCTGAATCAAAAATAACTACTTCGTAATTGTAAAAGCCATTTTCATCTGGCGAGTCAATTAGTTCAATAACCTTTCCTGTGTCTGATTTTTGTAATTGCTGTGATTTTATTTCAGAACCGTCTCTAATGACCTTTATTTCTGCTAAATTTACTAATCTTGTCGTGCTGTCAGATCTTAAAGAGGGTAGTTCAATAATTAATTTTAAAGATTTTTTGTCATTAAGAGTAACAATATCTATTATGTTTGCAGTTAAAGGCAATTTTGAACCTCCTGCAAAAGCACCGGCTTTGCGTCCAATACTTGAATCATTTCCTGCTACAGTAAAAATTTCATAGTTATAATAGCTGTAAGCTTTCAGGTTGTCATCAGTAAAAGTTGTTTCAGAAGAGTTAAGTTCTTTAATGAATTGTCCGTTTCTAAACAATGCAAATTTGAATTCATTGAGATTTAGGGATTGATTGAAAGCTCTTTTCTGAGGTGTTTCCCATTGCAATTTTAGTTTTGTGGGTTCCTCGGCAATTGTATGAACTTTAAAATTTTTTGGTGGTTCAGGTGATTTAATGTTGATGGGAGCAGTAAATACATCGCTGTCAAAAATGTTTTTTGCGGCAAATCTCATATCTATCCATGAAGGATAAACCATACCATCATAGAAGGCATTGCCGCTATAATCACCAGCGAAAGAATTGCCCCGAAATGGGTTATTTCTGAGGTCGCCGCCAAAATCACTGACTTTTCTGTCAATCCAGGTATCCCCGCCATCACTGGAGTAGCTTATATAAGTCTCAACGATGATATTATTAGGGTCTTCACGACTATCCAGATACATTACTGCTATATCGCCATTCTTTGGATCTAAGCTGATCCACTGCCAGAACTGGTCATTAGTGGTGTCAGAGTGTATTATTTTAGGGTCGCTCCAGGTTAATCCCTTATCTGTTGATCTCGAAAAATATATATTTGGAATGTTATCACCCGCCCAAGTCAAGTAAATACAACCTCGCTTTGGTCCGTTAGTAATATCACAGACTACAGAGGGGTATGTTTCTGCGCGGACTTTTTCCTTCACGCTGTGCCTCCATCCTTGTCCTTCGAGTAATCTAGTAACTCCAAAAATATTATATTTTTGTATTATTTTTGGTTCACTG
>CALHRB010000187.1 GCA_938038165.1 Candidatus Kapaibacterium sp.
ATCTCAATACGATTTATTAGTAGATCTGATGGGCAGCAATGATATTAATAAATATAAAATAATTTGCCTGACAGGAATAAGCAAAAGTTTGCATGGCTTTAGAAATCGAAAGTGGGTGCCAGAACTCCCGAAACTTTCGCATTTCCGAAGAATATATCGTTTACCCACTTTATTTTTGGTTGTGATTTATAATCAGCTGATTTTTTTATCGCTTGCAATGTCGAAACAGCGGCATAAGCAAGAAAAACACCTGATACATTCTCGATTTTAACATTAGGCTTCAGAAAAGCTGATAAATGAAGATTCCCTTGTTCTGACACCCACTTTCGATTTCTAAAGCCATGCAAACTTTTGCTTATTCCTGTCAGGCAAATTATTTTATATTTATTAATATCATTGCTGCCCATCAGATCTACTAATAAATCGTATTGAGATTTTTCTGCTTCGTTAACCATTATACAAAGATTCCAAAAATCATCATTGGTATCAGCTTGATAAAGATTTTCCTTTTGAAAGAAATGTTTGCTTATTGATAATATTTCATAGGGTAATTCATTGAGTTTAATTTTTTTTAAATCCAAATTATTGAAATATCTTAACGAAAAATCAACATTATCTGTTAAAATTATCATAAACTTATCCAGTTTTTAAAATTCAATTCTAAAACCGCCAACAAAGAAAAAGCCAAGCTGTGGAATGTCGGTAACAGTTGCCTTTTGTTGATTAAACCAACGGAACCAGATATTTTTTGTATTCAGAAAGTTCTCAAAGGAAATAAAACTAACTAAAGCCAATCCTTTAAAGTTATTTCTGAAATCAATTCTGAAATCCAATCGTGAGTAAGGATCATTTCTTAAAGAATAAGCTAAGCTATCAATATATTTTGTCTCTTTTGTTAGAATTGACTGTTCGATATCAATTGGTGTATATGGAGCACCACCTGCTATCGTATATTTTCCTGATATCTCAATCGAAAAACTTGGACTTAAAATTATTTCATAGCCTCCTAATACATTTAATATATATTGATTGTCAAAAGCTCCAAAACGCTGAACTCCATCAGATCCCTTATATTGCTGACGAACATAAGAGGCTGTTGTCATTAAATAATATCCATTTGCAAAATTTTTGATTAATGATAATTCTGCACCATAAGCCCTTCCTGTGCCTTCACTTTTATAAGTTTCATCTTGTCCACCTATTAACCCAAAGTTGACACCACTATTAAGGAATGACCAGGAATCCACCTCATATTTCTTAATTGGTGCTTTTGATATATCTTTGTAGTAACCTTCGATTTTTATGATAGCATCAGGAGCTATATTATGAGAATAACCTGCAACATAATGGATTGATTGAATAAAATCCAGATTTTTATTTTCATCTGAATAAAAATATGTTAAAAGAGGCAACATCTGCCTGTGTAATCCAAAGCCTATATTTATACTGCTTACATCGCTTATTTTATAAGAAAAACCAAGCCTTGGTTCAATTATTGATTTTTTTGATAAATCGAAGTATTGACTTGCTATGCCAGTGTTAAGAGTGATATTTTCAGTTATTCTCCAATTCCAATTCAAAAAAGATAACAAGTGCAGACTGTTTCCTGTTTTATCCAAATTCCAAGGTTTCCTTCCAAAACCTCTGATCGTAAATCTTTTTTCGCTTAGCTTATAAAATGGGAACCTTGCCTCGATACCAGCGCTGAAATAATTTTGTCTGTCAGGTGAATAGTTTAAGTTATATTTAAGTGTGTAATAACCCTCAGATGAATTCCCGTTAAACCATTTATCAAAACTTAAAACTTTATTGTTATCATCCGTAGTTATAGAATCAAGAACATTTCTGTATTTTCCGTAAACATATCCCAAAATCATTTCACCAAAAACTTTGTCAGAATAATTATGATACCAATTAATCCCCAAAGAAGCTATATCAGTTCCGTTTATGATATCAAAGTCTCCAGTATAAACAGTGTCGAGCTTACTATTCAGAATATTTATATCACTTGTTCCTAAAAATGCTGTTACAGAAAGGTTGTTCTTTTCATTTATTGGGATATCAAATTTTGAAGTGAAGTCCCAATATCTCGGAATTCCTGCAAAACCAAAATCCACAATTTTATCAAGTAAATCAAGAAACGAATATCGAAAATTGGCAATAAATGAACTTTTTTCTATGGGAAGAGGACCCTGGGCACCCAGCTCAATGCCGTTAAATCCTAACTCAGTTAAAAATTCATACTTTTCGTTATTACCTTTTTTTAGCTTAATATCGAAAACACCTGACATTTTCCCAATATATTCAGCAGGAAAAGCTCCAGTAAAGAAATCACTATTATCAAGAAGGTTAGCATTCAAAGCACTAACAGGACCTCCCGTTGCTCCTTGAGTAGCGAAATGGTTAGGATTTGGTATATCAAGACCGTCTAATCTCCAAAGAAGCTCTGTTGGCGAACCGCCTCTTATGATAATATCATTTCTTCTATCGTCAGCACCCAAGACACCTGCATAGTTCTGTGCCATTCTTGAAACATCCATTCTGCTGCCTGCAAATCTTTGGGCATCATCAATTGTGAACATTGTTGCACTCACCAATGCTGCTTCATTATTTGGTGCAAATCTGTCTTTAGCTGCAGTAACAACTATTGTATCAGTTTGAACAAAGCTCTCGATTAATTCAATATTAACTACTAATTCACTTCCGGAATTCAGAACTATATTATATTGCATCGGCTCAAATCCAACTGCAGTTGTTCTTAATGCGTATCTTCCGACCTGAACCTTATCTAATCTAAAACTGCCGTCCTTAGCTGTATAACTGCCGTATTTTGTCCCTACCAATGACACAGTTGCCCCGATTATTGGTACTTTTGTAACCTTGTTTAATACTTTTCCTCTAATTGTCTGCCTTGGTAAGCCGTTATCCTCCTGGGAAAATGCAAAAAAAGGTATTATTAAAATAACAAGCAACCCTAATATCAACAACATTTTCATAAGAACACCTAAAATTTAAATTAAAAAATATTTATCTTTGTTTTAAACCACTCCAGAATATTTCTAACTCTTTTATATAAAGGAAGGAAACCATTTCAACTTTTTCAATGGGCATTAAAAGCGGAATGCCAAAGAAAATAGACCACAATCCTAATGCTATAATGTTGTAATCATGATTCGATGGAAGTTCTCCAGTTTGAATTGCTTCCTTTATAAAAGGGTCGAAGGTTTGATAAAAAGGCAAGGGTTCAATTTTATCAATCCCCATAAAATCGGGGAAAGCTTGTACTAATTCAGCTTTCGTTAATTTTATCATTTCATAATTTGGCTGGGAAATAGCAAATAATGATATTATTTCCTTCATTATGTTGAATCCCATAATAAATTTTTGTGCAGTTAAACAGAAAATTTCTCTTATATATTCAAATTGTGTCGAAAATTTGAATTCCTGCTTTACTTTCCAACTAACTTCGACAGACCATAGTTGAACGTAATATATAAGTAAATCTGTCTTTTTGGGAAAGTAGTTGAAGAATGTTCCTTCGGATATCATTACATCATCGCATAGTTCTTTTACTGATATTTCATCCAATGATTTGTCAAGCAAACGCTTAGAAGCAGCTCTCAGCAAACCTAATTTGATATATGCTGATTTTTTTTCTCTTAAACTCAAATCTAAATTTGGTGTCATATTAAATAATATATTTTTATTTATAATTAAAGTTCACCACAAAAATAATAAAAAAAATATTAAAGTCAAGAAAAAAATTAAAGTTAACTATAAATTAATTTTTCAACATTAACTAAAAAAATCTTACTTGCTGCCGATAAAGTTGTTGCAGGGATGAAGAAAAATTGAAGCTAAGGATTGTCAATTTCAAGTTTTTATTAGGTTTTTAAAATGAAAAAAATACTTCTAATGCTTCTGATAATAGTATCTTCAATAAGTCCGATTTTTTCACAATTCCAAAATTACCTTGCTGAGGAAAATAAGTCAATTCCGGCTTCATGTAGCACTGAAACAGAGAACCA
>CALHRB010000188.1 GCA_938038165.1 Candidatus Kapaibacterium sp.
TCTTTAATCAAAGCCCAAAATTGGCACAATCTCGGCTCATACAGTGTTGGAAAACAGCCTGTTGCATTCATCTACGATGATAGAAACCAAAAGATAAACATTTTTTGCGCCGGTTACGATGCTGACTTTAATGGTATTAAAGGTGATGAAGATGAATCACCTTCCTGGTGGCAGGCATCTTTGCTAAATCACCCCAATACGGAAGGAAAAATTATCGAAGAACCACAATTAGTCAAAGAATTTGAATTTGATTCGTTCCAGTTTCCTTTTCGCCCAGGTTATAATTATCCCATTATATACTATGGGAATAAAAATGAAATAGAAACTTTTAATATTCTAAACTTCGAAAAAATCCAAAATAGCACTCCAAAAATATCAACATCCTCTTTGACTGCTACCAAGGATTATTTGCTAATAAGTTATCGTCCGTCATTTACCGATCCAGGTTTTGTCTATATTTTTGATCTGGTTAAAAAGAAGTTTATTGACACTTTGAATGCTGGAGTTAATGTTCAAAGAGCCTTGTTTTATAAAGACAATAAAATTATTGTTTCAAATGAAGGTGATTTTGGAGCAAAAAACTCAACTGTTCAAATATTCAGGAAAAATGGTGAGAAATACGAACTTGAAAAAATACTAACAACAGGAGATGTAACAAATCATATCTTAATCGAGAATGATTTATTAATTGCTACCAACAATAATTCTCACGATTTGACATTAATTGATTTAGAAAAAAATGAAATTCTGAAAAAAATTAAATTACCTACTGCTGGCTTCAACGGTCCAAGAGAGTCAGTTTACTCAAGCAAATCAAATCAAATTTTTACTTCTACTTATAATGGTATTGTATATATTCATAATTTTGAAGGTGACTTAGTTGATTCAATAGAAACCAATGGAAATTCGGAAGGTCTTTTGTTAATAGAAACTCCAATTCCCATGCTTTTTGTTGCCAATGAGTTTGCCAAAGAAACTTATGCACCAAATTCTGATTTTCAGGTGTTTTTAAATAAATCATTATCAAAGGCTGATATTAAAGAAAATAAACCTGAATTTAGATTTGATTCATTTACTGATAAAATTGAAATTGATAACTTCGACTTTCAACACAAAAATATTTCAATATCAATTTTTAATTCATTAGGCCAGACAATCCAAAAAGAACAAAATTTATTTACAGGAAACAAGATAATAATGGATTTGTCTTCGTTGAATCTTGCAAATGGATGCTATATTGTGGTTGTTCAGAATAATTTTATAACTTACTGTTTTCCATTTATTTTTTCTAAATGATTGAAATTTTTCAAATTAAAGTTTTATTGTTTTTTTTTACTATCATAAGTATTAATCAAACTGTTTTTGGTAGTCCAAATGCTGACAGTGTTACATTGGTGAAGAAAGAATTCCCCGTAATTACAGTAGAAGGCAAAAAAAACAGTGTTGAAAACGTTTTGAAATATACAAGTTCATCAATAATTTCAAAAACAGAGATAATCGAAATTAACACCAATAATTTAAGTGGTGTGCTTCAATATCAGCCGGGGATATTAATTCGGGATTATGGTGGTTTAGGAGGATTAAAAACAATTTCTGTACGAGGAACAAATTCAATGCAGACTCTTATTACTTTTGAAGGAATAAGGCTTAATTCCTCCCAAACATCAATGATAGATCTAAATAAAATACCAATATCAATAATAGATGAAATCCAAATTTTCAAAGGTGGGAGCTCTTCAATTTCAGGTTCAAATTCAATTGCAGGAGTTATAAATTTAGAAACAAAAAAATATATAGAAAATGATGCACTAAACTTAAAAATATCTTATGGCTCTTTCAATGAGATTGAAGCCTCTGCGGATCTTAATCTTGGCAGTTCCTATCAGATTGTCAGTAACCTTGATTATCAGCATTCCGACGGAAATTTTCCATTTTTTTCCAATCAATTTGGTGAAGAAAAAAAATATAAACGTGAGAATGGTAACTTTGATCGGTTTTCTTTTTATCTTTTCAAACCTATTATAAATAAATCATTCTCACTTAGACCATTTCTTTTGTTAAGCTTAATCGAAAGAGGATCGCCCGGTGCAGTTCTACAAGGTCATATAGAATCCCTTGATGCTCGCTTGAATGAATTGTTTTGGATTTTTTGCATACCCACTGATTTTCAAATCAGCACAAATTCTGAACTCAAAACAAATTTTAATTATAAATTCGAAAAAACAGATTATAGCAACCCGGAATTCTCGTTTTTGTCTGCTGATGGTAAAATAAAATATAATTACCAGGAAATTCAATTCTCTTCAGTTTATTCGAACAATATAATAAATGATTTGAATTTTTTTATCGGATTGGACTTCATTACTACAAAACTATATGGAAACATGCTTGATAAAAATATTGGCGAGAGAGTAAGCAGATATAACATTTCAGGTTATTTCAATTTTGATTACAAATTGGAATCAAATGAATATATGATATTATCGACAAATCTGGGTTTCAGAGGTGACGCTGTTTTAAATTTAAATCCTAATTATTCCTATTCATTTGGAGCAAATCTGAATCTTCTAAATTATGATTTGAAAATCAAATCTTTATTTTCCAACAATTTCAGACTTCCGAGTTTCAATGAAATGTATTATCTTAATTATGGCAATTCAAATTTAAAGCCCGAAAAATCATATAACCTTAATATCGGATTAGTTTATGAATTAAACAAAAATCTAAACTTTGAGATAAATGGTTTTTTCTTAAAAACCTATGATCAAATCGTATCTGTCCCATTATCTCCACTTCGTTGGAGTGCAAAAAATATAGCAGAAACATTCTCACGAGGTTTTGAATTCAGTTCAAAAGCTTCTTTTTTTGATAACTTTCTAAATCTTAAAATCAATTATACATTTCAAATGATGACCGATGAGTCTCAAGGTTCAAACACCAAGGGCAAACTCATCGTTTATACACCTCAAGAACTAATTAACAGTACAATTTCGATAAAAGCAGGTTTAGCAAATGCTGTCGTTCAATTGTTTTATTCGAGCCACAGATTTTATTTGCCTCAAAATGATTATAATGGATATCTGCCATCATATTTTTTAATAAACTTTTCTTTGTTTAGGGATTTTCGTTTTTTCAATAATGATTTTCGATTAAGGATTGACCTTGAAAATATATTTGACCGCCGTTATGAAATAATCAGAAATTATCCAATGCCGGGTTTTTCCTTAAAAGTTGGATTTGCAATGAATTTTTTGTTTCAGGGAATAAAATATGATTAAATTTTATGTCGTTTTTAGTCTGTTTTTGTTTGTTTGTTTGAAAGCAGAATATCACCACCAAGGCGGAATAGATACAGTCTATTTATTTAATCCTGGTAAAGGACAAAATTCGGGTCAAGCCCTAGATTATTTCCCTCAAAATATTTTTGGTTTGCCTGATACAAATGCATCGGAGTTAATACCATCATCTGACCCAAAACAGATTTGTTCCTTAGGTCTTGGCGGTGAAATAATTGTAGGTTTTAAAAACTACATTATTTTTGATGGGAATGGTCCGGATTTTACGATTTTCGAAAACGCTTTCATCAATCCTGTTACTAAAAAAATTTTTGCCGAACCAGCAAAAGTATCAGTCAGCGAAGACGGTATCAACTTTTTCGAATTTCCTTATAATCTTTTAACATTAGAAGGTTGTGCTGGATTAACCCCCACTAATGGAAAGGGAGATCCTTTTGACCCACAAAAAAGCGGAGGTGATAAATTCGATCTGGCAACCATCGGTCTAAAAAGAGCAAAATTTATTAAAATAACCGATATTTGCAATAACATCCTGGATAATCCCAATCATCCTTTTTATGATCCAATAATAAGCGGTTTCGATTTGGATGCAGTTGTTGGGTTAAATTTAATTAGCGAAATTAATAATTACGAAATCGAAAAAAAGCAGGACGAGCCATGCAAATTAATCACAAAAAAAGATGGATACGAATTATTAACTGAATCCCCATATAATTATTATTCAATTTATGATTATCTCGGCAAATTAATTTCTTATGGTAGTTTTAGCTATTGTCTTAGTTTAAAAAACTATGAATTTGATAATACGACTTACATTTTAATAATTAGAACAAACAACAAAATTCATTTTTATAGATTAGCTTTTTAACAGTGAAAAAAAAATACATCCTCTTGTTAATTTCATTTTTTCTTATAAGTTGCATAAAAGAACCAATAGAGCCTGATCGTCCCAATCCTCTCTCGAAAAGTTCTTCTGCGATCATACTTTGCGAAGGATTATGGGGATATAACAACTCAACTTTGGATAAATATCTTTTCGATGAAGATCTTGTAATAAATAATTATTTTTCTTTGAGCAATCCCGGATTAGTATTAGGAGACATTGCAAATTCAATCGCTTTCAAGGGAGATACTGCTTTCATTGCTGTAACAGTTTCAAATTCAATTGAAATAATAAGCTTAAAAACGGGAAAAAGTTATGGAAGAATTAAATTAGATGGCAATATGGGACCAAGATTTATATATATTTTAAATGACACACTTGCTTTTTTTACTTGCATTTTCGAAAATTCGATTCGTGTATTTAATCCTACTAATTTCAAACTTTCTGATAAAAGGGTAATTGTTGGTCCTGCCCCCGAAGGTATAGCAGGCTTCGAGGCATATATTTTTGTTGTAAATTCCGGATATGGTGATTATTTTTCAGAATATTACAAATCAAGCACTATATCAGTCATTGATGCTTTCAGTTTGGAAGAAAATTTAACACTAAAAACCGGACAAAACCCAATAAAAATAGTATGCAATCCAAAAACAAAAAAATTCTATGTCGCCTTCAAACATTTACCCTCGAAAAAAGATTCTATAGGTGGTTTGATTGAATATGATATTGATTCAATGAAAGAATTAAGAAGATGGCGATTCAAAATAAATGATTTTTGCTTTGATTTTCATAAGAATATCTGCTATGCACTTGATTCCGAAGGTGTCATAAAAATAAGTCTTTATTTAGACGATTCCACTTTCGAGAGAATTATAACCAATTCTCAAACATCAGATTTCTGGTATTGTATTTCTTATTATGATTACGATAATACATTGTGGATAGGTAATGCTAAAAACTTTCAAATAAATGGTGAAATCCTTTGTTATGATTTATTA
>CALHRB010000189.1 GCA_938038165.1 Candidatus Kapaibacterium sp.
TTTAATCATTAATTTAGATAGTTTTGATAAAGTCCCTTCAGTTAAATAGTCTGCCACATGAGGATGAACTTCCAAAATCAATCTGAATTCACGTGATTTTGATCGGAAATTCTTTAACCATCTTTCAATAGAGCTCAAAAGCACTGCTCTCGAAGCTATTTTACCTCTACCATTACACACGGGGCAGTTTTCAGTCAACTTTTCCTGAATATATTGATTTATTCTTTGTCGTGTTATTTGCATTATGCCTAATTTAGTCAAAGGATAGACTATAATTTTTGCTCTGTCTCTCTGAAGAGCTTTTCTCATTGCCATATATAGTTTTTTTCGATGTACTTCACCAGCAAGATCAATGAAATCAATTAAAATCATCCCGGACATATCTCTTAGACGAATTTGTCGGGCTATTTCTTTGACTGCTTCAAGGTTTGTTTTAAAAGCATTTTGTTCCTGAATTTTTTCACTAACAGATTTGCCAGTGTTGACATCAATCACGAACATAGCCTCGGTTTTGTCAATTACGATTGAACCACCACTTGGCAAATTCAATTTTCTTTTGTTAGTTTGCTCTAGTTCCCTTTCAATTCCGTACTTATCGAAAATAGAAACCTTATCTGTAAATAATTCAATTCGGTCTGCAAGCTGGGGAGCAGTCCATTTCACATAAGAGAGTATATCCTTATATAATTTTTTTGAATCAACCACAACTTTTTGAACATCATCTGTAAATAAGTCTCTAATAACACTTGTTGCCAATGCCATATCCTGATAAACAAGTCCCGGTTCTGTGGTTTGTTTTACCTTTTTTTCAATTTCTTCCCAGGTTTTTAGTAAACTTTCCCAATCTTTAACAAGTTCTTTGTCACTTTTTCCTTCAGAAGCGGTTCTGATGATACAACCAAAATTATTCGGGAGAGAGTGTTTTGCTAAATATCGCAGTCTTTTTCGTTCCTGACGAGAATAAATTTTTTTTGAGATACCAATAGTAGATTCAAAAGGTAATAAGACAGTGTATTTTCCAGGCAAACCTATTCTTGTTGTTACCCTTACTCCCTTGCTTCCATAAGCCTCTCTTGTTACTTGTACCAAAACATTTTGTCCTTCAACTAAATTAATATCAAATCCTTTTGAGCGTTTGTCAGAGGGATCCCTCTGTTTTTTTGATAATTTGATTAATTTATTTTCAGTAACAATTTCAGAAACTTTTTTCCTGTTTGCATTACCTGAAATTTTTTTATTTCCATTTGTTGTTTTGGGGACTGACAAATATATATCAGAATTAAAATTCTCTTCGTCATCTTCATCATCTTCCTCATCAGTGATTATATTTTCGAGTGATTCATCAACATCAGAAAAATGAAGAAAAGCATCCTGATTTTTTCCAATGTTGATAAAAGCAGCATTAATTCCTGATACAATTCGGCTGACCCTTCCTAAGTAAATATTTCCGATTGACCTTTCCTTATCGGGCATTTCAACAAGAAACTCAGCAAATTGGTTATCTTCGAGAATAGCAATTCTAACTTCATTTAATGTTGAATTTATAATTATGTCTTTTTTCATATAGATAAAATTTTAACGTTAAAAGATAGAGACGAAAATGAATTATCAATCTTGAAAATAAAAAAAGGTCAAGTTGACCGTGGCGCTCTAAAATCAAACTGACCGTTGCTTTCTTCCGAACCTGGCGGGGTTGGGCTTGTTTTAGCCGCACGGGACTTGACCAACTTCAAAATTAACTTATTCTTTAATCTTTTACAAGTTTTAATTTCTTTTTTTAAATTTTATTAAATTTTGTAAATTTGTATTTCCAATTGCGCCAGTAGCTCAGTTGGATAGAGCATCAGCCTTCTAAGCTGAGGGTCACAGGTTCGAATCCTGTCTGGCGTACGAAAAATCAGTTATTTCATTGCATTTTTAACTGAGTTCTCGAAATAAGTTCTATCTCTCATTCCAATTATTGTTTCAGTGATTGTTCCTGATTTATCAACAATAAATGTGGTCGGTACTGCTTGAATGCCACCGTATGCCATTGCTAATTCTTGCCTTGTGTCAGCAAAATTTATATAATTTATTCCATTTTTCTCTGCATAGTCTTTTACTTTTTGAACAGCAGTTGATGGATCTCGCTCCAATGCAATTCCAACAACAACAACATCTTTATTCTTATAGTCGTTATACAGTGAGATTATATCAGGTATCTCTCTCTTGCAAGGTGGGCACCAAGTTCCCCAAAAATTTATAAACACTACCTTATTTTTTGTGTACTCGGAGAAAGAGTATGTTTTGCCATCTTCTTCCCAAGTAAAATCAACTGGCTTTCCACTGATTGGATTGGAAACAGATCTAATAGTAAAAACTTTAGCCGATACTGTTTGTGTAGCTGACGATAAATTAGTCTCGACAGCTGCTGCTCCATTTTTGGAAGATGTAGCTAATTTCAAAGTGGTTTCTTCTTTTTCTTGCGTGCAAGCTATGTGTGTTATCAAAAACAAACTCAATAGCAAGCTTAATATACTTGTTCTAAATATTATAGCCATATGTTTCCTTTAAATATTACAAAATAAAAATTTTGACGTAAG
>CALHRB010000190.1 GCA_938038165.1 Candidatus Kapaibacterium sp.
AACGATAAAGAAATTGTTGATTTATTATTAAACAAGGATAAACAATTTACTAAGTTTTACCCAGTCTTGAAAAAAGAACCCTTTTTTGTTTCAAATAATAATAATTCCTCGGAATTAGAAAATATTTATCAACTTGTAACAAGAAAGCAAAAGATAAATAGGTCGTTCAAGTTGCTCGAAAATTCTGACTCAGTAAAATCCTACATGTTGAACAATCAAGGAAATATAGGTATAGGGTATTTCTCGGGTATAATCGGAGATCCCCAGTTCAGGGCATTACCTATTGGATTTAATGATTCAAGTGGTAAATATATATTTCCAAGAACCGTACATCAGTCTAATATCCTGCAAGGTTTCTATCCTTATATAGTAACATATTGGATCTATGTACGGGATCAAAATAATGAAGAAGCAATGAGACTGGGCAGATTTATATCCAAGCATTCCATTGCCCAGAAATATTTTAATGATTATGGTATAGTACCGGCTTATGCCAAAATTAATTTAATTGACGAAAGATAAAAAAAGGAATAATGTTATGAAATATAGATTGAATGTAATGAAAAACAAATCACTTAAGAATTTATACATGTTTTTTTTGATTAATCTTCTGCTAATTCTCTTTGCTTCTGTTAGCTTATATTCACAGAGTGCTTATGACCAAATGAGAACTTTTGTGAATGAATCTGACTATATGAAAGCCTCTGAATTTATTCCTCAGGCTGTTAAGGACAATCCAAAGGATGTTAATGTTCATTTACTTGCCGGTGACATTTACTTTGAGCTTGAAAAATATTCAGAAGCTCTAAATATGTATCAGAAAGCTGATGATATTAAGAGTAAACAAACCCTAGTGTTACGAAAAATAGGAAAGACTCTGTCTGAAATGAGTCGGCACCAGGATGCTATAAAAATTCTGAAAGACGCTGTTGCAATTGATAAAAATGATTATAAAAATTTGTTAGAATTAGGCAATGCTTACATCAAAAGCAATCAACTTAATGAAGCCGAATTAATAATTACAAAAGCCAGAGAAATGAACAGAAAAAGTTCAGAAGCATTTGTCGCTCTTGGCGATTTATATTTTGCACAAAAAGTTTATCCTTTGGCAAGGAGCAATTACGAAGAAGCTCTTGCTATTGACGAAAATTTGACCGAAGCAAGAGTTAAACTTGCCACGACTTACTATCGGCTTGCTAATCAGGAAATAGACAAAGATCTCGCCAACGAACTCTTTACACGTTCATTAAAAGAATGGAATATTGTTACCCAAAAAGATCCGAAAAATGCCAAAGCACTCAAAGAACAGGGTAGAATACTTTTCTTTGCAAAGCAGTATGGCGAAGCAGCACAATCATTTTTTAGATATTTGGATTTAAGAAGCGATGATAATTTAATTAGATGGTATTACGCTCAGTCACTGGTTGAAATCGGTAAATGCGATTCTGCTGTAACTCAGCTAAAAATTGTTACTGAAGTTATTGATTCAGTTAAAGACAAAGCTAAACTTAAATTAGCTCAATGTTATTTTGAACAAAAAAGATTTATTGAAAGTGCTGAATCTTACGAAGAATTAAAAAATGTGATTGAACTCGACAATGTTGATATAGAAAGGCTTGCTGTAGCATATCTAAGAAATGGAGATACTGTCAAAGCTCTTGTTAATTATAAAGAGTTGGTTGAAAAAGACAACAATCGCTGCGTTCTAATGTACCAAACAGGTATTTTGTCAATTCTCATAAAAGATTATAACAACGCTTTGTATTTTTTTGGTAAACACTATCAAAATTGCAACGATTCACTTACACCAAAAACATTATATTATTTAGGTAATGCTTATTTCAACTTATCTCAAAATGACTCAGCCATTGCGTACTTAAATTTATCATTAACAAAAGACCCAGATTACATTTCTTCACGTATATTTTTGGGAGATATATATACTTCATCAGCCTACAATGGTAACAAGCAACTAAAAGATAATGCTAAAAATGAATTTAGATTAGCAATAAACAGAGGAATGCAAGACACTGCAAGGTTTGGAAGGGAATTACTTCAAGCCTATGCTAAGCTTTGTGGGATATATCTTGAAGAAAAGAATTTTAATGAGTTACAAAAAGTTGCAAAACAATGGACAGACTATGATAGTAGGTCTCAGTTTGCTTGGCTTTACCTGGCAATTTCCTATCAAGGGCAAGGTGATAAGGATAGTGCCTGCCGAAGTTACAGACGAGTTTTGCAAATTGATCCCAAAAATACTACTGCCAAAAAAAATATTGATCTCCTTCAATGTCAGTAAAAATCTTATTAGATAAAAATTAATAATTTATAAAGAATAGATTAATTTAAAATTGCCCAATTTGAAATATCAGCCAGATTGGGCTTTCCTATATATAATTTGTTCTTTCTTCAAAATTAACTATATTTGTAAGTTTATTTTGATAAGAAAATGTTAAAGATATATATACATGGTTTAAAAGATGGAAACTATGATGTCCATCTGAAGGTAATGGCTAAGGAACTGAAATTGTTATCTGATGAATTTTTTGGTGAGGTAAATTTCGATGGACAGATGAGAATTATAGGTAAAAGATATTCAATTGTCGGTACAGCCGAATGCTTGGCTAAATTTCAATGCGATTTAAGTTTGCGGGAATTTGAACAAAATATTAAAACCGAAATGAACTGTACCTTTTTGGCAAATAACGAATTGTTTCATATGAAAAAAAATAATGCAATAATTGAAACAGCTGAGGTAATTATTCACGAAGATGAAAAATATATTGACTTAACAAATGATATTGTCGAGGAATTAACTGTTCACCTTCCAATGAAAAGAATTCATCCCGATTTGGAAGGAAAAAAACTGGAAGATTTATATCCTGAGTATTCAGCAAAACTCAACAATATTCAAAAAAGAAATTATGACGATAGATGGGAAGTGCTAAAGGGGATTAAGTTCGAAAAAGAATGACAATAAAATTTATATCAAAATGATAATTAAAAATTTATTATAAAATAAGGAATTTTTTATGCCAAATCCAACAAGAAGACACTCTAAAACACGAAGAGACAAGAGAAGAACACATTACAAGGCTGTTGCACACAGAAGCTGTTCCTGCCCTCAATGCGGTGCTCCAAAGCTCCCCCATAGAGCATGTCCGGAATGTGGGTATTACAACGGTCGCAAAGTTCTCACAACTTAATTTTTCTAATAAATTATAATATATTTAGCATTGGATAAGAAGAAATTCAGGGTTGTTGTTGATGCTATGGGTGGTGATTTTGCACCTATGAATGAAATTCAGGGTGTTATATCTGTTTTCGAATCTAAACCACAAGATTTAGATTTGGAAATTATTTTGATTGGTAATGAAAATAAAATCAGAAATTCCCTTGAGCAATTCAATAAAGATAAGCAAAGGAATTTAAACTACTCAATTATCCATGCTGAAGAAGTTATAACTATGGATGATGAACCTACAATTGCTTTGAAAAAGAAAAAAAATTCTTCACTATACAAAGGTCTGGAATTACATAGTCAAGGTTATGCCGATGCTTTTGTTTCAGCTGGTAATACAGGAGCTGTTTTATCAACTGCAACAATTCTAAGTGGCAGAATCAATGGAGTTAGCCGACCGACGATTGGTTCTTTTTTCCCAACTAAAAATAGATATCCAACTTTAGTTCTCGATGTTGGTGCAAATATTGATACTAAAGCCCGTTATCTTTATGAATTTGCTGTAATGGGTTCAATTTATGCAACTCAAATGCTTGGACTGGAACACCCTAAAGTCGGACTTCTGAACATTGGCGAGGAAGAAACAAAAGGCAATGATGTTCTACTAGAAGCATACCAACTACTTAAATCAAGCAATTTAAATTTCCTGGGTAATGTGGAAGGACGTGATATTTTGAATGGTTCGGCTGATGTTATTATTTGTGATGGATTCACTGGCAATGTAATTCTGAAATTTGCTGAAAGTGTTCTTGATTTGTTTAAAACAAAATTGAAGAGTTTTGCAAACAAAAATATATTCAATACAATACTACTTGCTTTGCTTAAACCAGCATTGAAAAAAGTCTTTGCCGAATTTGATTATCAAAAATATGGTGGTGTTCCTATTTTAGGCATTAACGGTGTTGTTATCATTGGTCACGGAAAATCTTCTCCATTAGCCATTCAGAACATGATATTCAAAGCAATAGAACAAATCAAAAAAGATATCAATAAAAAAATTGAAATCGCATTGACTAATTCCATATTATCAACCAATAATTAAAAAATTATGCCAGCAATTATTACTTCTATAGCTCACTATGTTCCTTCTGATGTTTACACAAATGAATATTTTGAAAAATATCTTGACACATCTCACGAATGGATAATGGAAAGGACCGGCATCGCTGAAAGAAGATTTGCAAAGGAAGGAGCTAATTCTGATTTAATCATCCCGGCTGCAAAAGAATGTATGGAAAAAAGAGGCATCGGACCCGATGATATAGATTGTATTATCATTCCTACCGTTACTCCCGATCATATGTTTCCTTCAACTGCCTGTGTTGTTCAAAACAAACTTGGAATAAAAAAAGCATGGGGCTTTGACTTATCAGCAGCTTGCTCTGGATTTCTGTTTGCCCTGATAACTGCCTCGAAGTTAGTTGAAAGCGGAGCTGTCAAAAGATTACTATTATGCGGATCGGACAAGATGAGTTCTATAGTAAATTTCGATGATCGTGCCCAGGCTGTTTTGTTCGGCGATGGTGCAGGAGTTGTTTTAATTGAAAATTCTGATGATCCTGATTACGGATTGCAGGATTTTATTTTGCAAATTGACGGTTCTGGAGGACAGTATTTAAAACAAGTGGCAGGGGGAAGCTTTAAACCCGCTTCGTTCGAAACAGTGCAAAACAAAGAACATTATATTTATCAAGATGGACAGGCAGTTTTCAAAGCAGCCGTTAAAGGAATGGCTGATGTAACAGTTGAAATAATGGAAAAAAATGGTTTGAGGAGCGAGGATATTGCATGGTTAGTACCCCATCAAGCAAATCTTAGAATAATTACTGCCACTGCAAAAAGAATGGGGTTGGAGATGGATAAAGTCATGGTTAATATTGAAAAATATGGCAATACAACTGCCGGAACTATTCCAATCTGTCTTTCTGAATGGTATCAGTCTGGTAAATTAAAAAAAGGGGATAAGATTATACTTGCCGGATTTGGTGCTGGATTTACATGGGGTGCTATTTACTTCATCTGGAATCTTTAAATTATTTGCGAAATTTAAATTAAAAATAAATTTTAAGTTCAAAATATGAAAACAGCTCTGTTATTTTCTGGACAAGGCTCTCAATACGTGGGAATGTTTAAAGATATTTATGAAAAATTTCCACTGGCAAGAGAAATCGTCAATAAAGCCGATGAGATATTAAATTACTCCCTTAGTACTATTTGCTTTGAGGGTCCTATTGAGAAATTGAAAGAAACCCGCTATACCCAACCAGCTATCTTTTTGCATAGTGCTGTGATTATATCACTTTTGAAAAATATCTTGAAATTCGATGCTACTGCAGGACATTCAGTCGGTGAATATGCTGCACTTTTTGCCTCAGATGTTTTCGATTTTGAATCTGCACTAAAACTTGTCTCGTTAAGAGGAGAATTAATGTTTAGAGCTGGGGAAATTATGCCAGGGACAATGTTTGCAGTTATTAATTTAGCTGATGACAAAGTTGAAGAAGTTTGCAAAGAATTAACTCTAACCGGTAATGGTAATGTTGTTGTTGCAGCCAATTACAACAGTCCTGGCCAAGTTGTAGTTTCTGGTTCTGCTGAATATTTAAGACAAAATGTTCACAAATTCAAAGAAGCCGGAGCAAGAATTGTTACTGAATTAGTTGTTAGTGGAGCCTTTCATTCTCCACTTGTAGAGCCTGCTAAAATCGAATTAGAAAAGGCAATAAATAATCTTAGATTTAAAGATGCTATAGTTCCTGTCTATAGTAATGTGTTCGCAAAACCATTAACATCAGCCGAAGAAATCAAAAATGCCCTGGTACTTCAACTAACATCACCAGTGAAGTGGTCACAAAGTCTAATAAAAATGAAAGAAGATGGTTTTGAAAGATTTATTGAAATTGGTCCCGGACAGGTTTTACAGGGTCTTGCAAAGCGAACTTTGTCAGGTATTGAAATTCTTGGAATTGATAAGTCCGACGATTTAGAAAAATTTATTTAAAAAATGTAAATATTTTAATATATTTGTTTTCTGTAAACTTATAAAAATAAAATGGGTAGATTTAAAAACAAAGTAGTAATTGTAACAGGTGGATGTCGGGGAATAGGCAAGGCTATAGTTTCTAGATTGGCCAATGAAGGTGCTTATGTATATGCTCTTGATTATGTTCTACCGAAAGAAAACGAGGTATTCATCGAAGATGAATCAATTAAAGCTCTGATTAAGTGTATCCAAGTTGACGTAACCTCAGAATCCTCAGTAAATAAAGCAATCGAAGAAGTACTGAATGACAAAAAAAGAATAGATATTTTAGTGAATAATGCCGGTATAACAAGGGATAATCTGGTGTTAAGGCTCAATGAAGCTGATTGGGATGCAGTTTTGAATACAAATTTAAAAGGTGCTTTCTTATGCTCAAGAGCCGTCGCCAGAACAATGATGGGACAGAGAAGCGGCAGAATAATTAATATAGGCTCTATTGTTGGTTCTATTGGTAACGCTGGACAGGCAAATTATTCTGCATCAAAAGCTGGATTAATAGGACTGACCAAATCTTTGGCTAAAGAGTTTGCTTCAAGAAATATTCTGGTGAATTGTGTTGCTCCGGGATTTGTTTTAACTGAAATGACGGATAAATTAACAGATGAACAAAAATCATCATTCCTGGGAAATATTCCATTAAAAAGAGGTGCTTCACCGAGCGAAATAGCTTCGGTTGTGGCTTTCCTTGCTTCTGAAGATTCAAACTATATTACCGGTCAGGTAATACATGTTGATGGTGGTTTAGCAATGTAATTTTTTTTTAACATATTAATACATATTAGGAGACATTATGTCAGATATTAAAACAAAAGTAACAGAAATTATCGTAAAAAAACTTGGCGTCGAGGAATCACAAATTACAGATGAGGCAAATTTTACAAAAGATTTAGGTGCCGATTCTCTCGATACTGTTGAATTAATTATGGAATTCGAAAAGGAATTCGAAATAACCATTGAAGACAGTGATGCCGAAAAAATTCAATCAGTCGGAGATGTGATTAAATACCTCGAGAGTAAATTAGGAAGCTAATTTAACTATTTTTTTGAAAATCTATTTTCATCGAAAGTACTCTGAAACTTATTTTTAACTAACTTTTGTATTCAGTTATTGGTCATATCTGAATATGATCAGAATTCAATAACAATAAGGTTCAGTTTACATTTTTATCATTATTAACAAGAGAAAGTTAATGGCAAATTATAATTACCCAAGAGTTGTTGTTACTGGGGTTGGAGCTGTAACATCTGTTGGTAACAGTATAAGTGAAACATGGGAGGCAATGTTGCAAGGGAAAAGCGGTGCTGCGCCCATTGCATCATTTGATGCGTCCGAATTTGATACAAAATTCGCTTGTGAAGTTAAAAATTTTGATCCTCTTTTGTTTCTTAACCGAAAAGAGGTTCAAAGAATGGATAAATTCACCCAATTGGCTATAGCCTCTGCGGTTATGGCTGTTGAAGACTCTGGGGTTGATTTTGAAAAACTTAACAAAGATAGAATCGGCGTCATTATTGGTTCAGGCATTGGAGGTATGTGGACTTATCATTATCAGCAGGAATTACTATACCAACGAGGAGGAAAAGCAGATAGAATATCACCATTCTTCATACCAATGTTAATTTCTGATATTGCTGCCGGTCATGTTGCCATTAGATGGGGCTTGAAAGGTCCTAATTATGCAACAGTATCTGCCTGTGCTACTTCATCACATTCTATCGCTGATTCCCTGATGTTAATACAAAGAGGCGATGCTGATATGATGATAGTGGGTGGTAGTGAATCAGTTATTTGCCCTATGGGAGTGGGTGGTTTCAATGCTATGAAAGCTTTATCCACAAGGAATGACTCTCCCGAGACCGCATCCAGGC
>CALHRB010000191.1 GCA_938038165.1 Candidatus Kapaibacterium sp.
AGCATTATTGTATTTGTTTGCTATGTGAATCCTCCCTTTATTGTTCTGTACCTGAAAAACCCAACTTAAACACTGTTAAGAGCATGCATTATCAGATTATTGAACCATGCAATATTGTAAGGTATCTCTATTTAAAAGGAAGAAGAACAGTACCAAAATATGAGCTATCGAGCAGAATTATTGACTTTGGAAAGGTTCAAATTTTCTCGTCATCGAACAAAAAAATTGTGCTGCAAAATAAAGGAGAAATTGATTTAAAAATCGAAGATATTATTAGTGCTTCAGAGCATTACAAATTTTATGATTCAGGGATAGATTTTCCTATTACATTAAAAGCTAAAAATGATATTGAACTACATCTTTTGTATACTCCAAATTCGTTGGGTCATCATTCATCTCAAGTCGAGATTTTAATCAGTGAACCATGTCGCATTTCTGAGAAAATTTATGTCTTCGGTGAGTCAATTGCTGGGGATTCGCTAAGTTTTAAAATGCATATTCCAAGAATAACGGCGACATTAGGCGAAAAGGTTGTTATACCCATTAATATATCAGTTCCTCAGAACATAAGTGAACAGTTGTTTACTCTGGAAAAAATGAGTTTCGATTTATGCTTCAATCCCACAACATTTTTACCGGATAGGATTAATTTAGGAAATTCTATTGATGAAAGCAAAATTAAGTCATTCAATTTGATTGAAAACATCATTGGCAGAGCGAATATTGATATTTCTTTCGATTCTATAAACGAATTAAGTAGTGGAGTTTTAGTCTATGTCATTGGCAGGACATTGTTAGGTAATTCTTTTTATACGACACTTAAGCCAGAAAAAATTCAACTCTTTTCTAATCGAATAATTGATGTGGAGATTGAAGAAGGAGAATTAGAAATTATTGGTAATTGCCTGCCTAAAGATAGAATAATTGATATGAGCAGGCAAACTGTGCTTATGATAAAAAACATAAGCAGAGAAAGTGCCATATTCAAGATAAATCTAATTTCAGATGATGATGCATGTTTTATTATTTATAATAATCTTGGGATGGAAATACTAAAAATATCTGATGAGTTGCAAAATTTTTCTAATAATGAGTTAAACATTAGATTTGAGAATTTTTCAAGTGGAATTTATTATGCAGTTTTGATTAATGGTAATATCACAAGACATGTATCATTTCCGGTTATAAAATAATTTAAAACTAATTTAAAACTAATTTCAACAGTTTCTTCATATTTAGTTTATTAAAAAAAACCTCAATTATGTAACCCTGCAAGGAACTAAAAACACCCTATGGAAATGAATTTTTGATTGAATGCAAACTCAAAATTCTTTTTTTGAACATTAACATAAAGCAAATTCAAATAAAAAGATGAGAAAATAAAATAATTACTAACTTTTTGAGACTTTCTTTTACTAAATGTGTCTTAATATTTTTAATTATACATTTTAGAAATAGTTTATCCAGGTGATAATTTGAAGAAAAAATTCAGGCTTATTTTTGGAATTTCAATATTTTTAGTATTATTTTATATTCCTGCACCAGGTCAGCCGCTGATGCATCCATATAATTTAGATTTTGAGGAAGGTGAAGTTGGCAAAATACCAAGAGGCTGGTCTGTCCCAATGTATGCCGAGAAATTAGGATATTTCTGTATGTTAACTGATGAGCTTCCTGCTCAGGGAAAATATTCACTAAAATTAATTCACGATGGTGAGTATAAAGAAGGGATTTATGGATCAGTTATGCAAAGCATAGATGCCAAGCCTTATGCGGGACGTAATTTCAAATTAAAAGCAGCGATCAGGGCTGAAATTACTTCTCCGCTTGGTTCTGCTCATCTGTGGATAAGGGTTCATAGACCTGACAAAGAAACTGGTTTTGCAGATATTATGGACGACCGACCTATTGTCCTGAACAGCTGGGGTTATTACGAAATTGAAGGCACAATTGACCCTGATGCTGAGATTATAAATTATGGTTTACTTCTGAAAGGTTCTGGGCGAGCCTGGATAGATGATGTATCATTTACTATTACCGATATGGTAAATGATGAAAATGTGGCTCCAAAAGAACTGACTGCCAGATCGCTCGAAAATCTGAGTGCTTTTGCAAAATTATATGGCTATGCAAGATATTTTTATCCGAGCAATGAAGCTCAAAGAAACGATTGGCTTGAGTTTGCGATGGCAGGAATTGAAAAAGTTGAATCAGCTAAGGATAATGATGAGCTATTGAGTGCTTTGAACGAGCTTTTTAATCCCATTTCACCACTTCTGAAAATTATCAAAGGTTCAAAAAAATCCAATAACATAAACAGTTATGAAGAGCCGCCAACTGCTTTAAAAAATCTGGCTCTCGTTTGGAAACATATTGGTCCAAGCACCGATTTGGAGTCACAATATTTAAGAAGCGAAATTACAAATATTTATTTTCCTCAGAGGGAGTTCGAGGGTGCTGTTATTCAGATAATCTCTGCCAAACCACTTTTAGGGAAAAAAATTATTTTCAGTTCAGCAGTCAAGACCGACCTTGTCCTGCCTGCTGGTCAGGCTCAGCTTTGGATGGTTATCGAAGGTTACGACGGGAAACCGATTAAATCAATCACTATGGATCAATCGCCGATAAGATCAAAAGAATGGCAGGATTATTCAATAGAAGCAGAAGTTCCTAATGACGCTAATACTATCAGACTTGGGCTAATTTTAATTGGTGATGGAAAGGCTTATTTTGATGATACTAAGCTGTATTCAATTGATGATAAAAATACTAACTATATAAATAACTCTGGGTTCGAAGAGAGTGACAGGGGTAAAATTTTCAGAGGCTGGAGATTATCTCAACAATCTGAAAAAATCAAATACACAGCAGAGGTTATTGAAGGCAAAGCAATTGAAGGGAAAAAATTTCTTGAATTAGTCTCTGATGTTAAATCAAGAATCAATTTCCCAGAGATTGGGCAGTTGTATTCTGATAATCTTGATGGTGATTTGTTCTTTACAATGCCTTTAACTCTGTTTGCGGATTCAACAAGAACCCTTCCACCGCCTGAAAAAGAATTCATACAAAAAAAATCATCAAAATCCGAGTCATTCATTATCAATGGTAATGATAGGACTTCCAGACTTGCAATAAACATAATTTTATGGAACATTTACAAGCAATTTTCAACATTTAACCACAATAACCAAAGGTGGGACAGTCTATTAAAAGTTACATTATCGAAAGCTGCTATAGACAAGGATGAGAAAGAATTTCTCGAAACATTAAGAATGATGTCTGCTAATCTTGATGATGGCCAGGCAAGGGTCTGGCTGTCGGATGAAGTTATTCGTTTTGGTACACCATTTCTTTGGAAATGGGCGGAAAATAAATTAATTATAAGCAAGCTTGCTCCAAACTATTATGCTTTAAAAGTTGGGGATGAGGTTGTCTCAATAGATGGAAAGCCGAGTTTGAAATTCCTTGAAGATTATGAAAGAAAAATTTCCGGTTCTACCACTCAATGGAAAAGAGTTAGAGCCTTAGCAGAAATTCGCTCAGGACCTGAAGGAACTGAATTCAAAATCAGAGTAAGAGAAGTCTCGGGCAAAGAGAAAGATGTTATTGTAAAGAGAAATACATTTCTGAGCGATTTGAATGAAAACAGACCCCCGACTTTTCAGGAAATTAAGCCATCAGTTTTCTATATTGACCTAACAAGGATTTCTGATAAACAATTCAGGGAGATAATTGAAACATTGAAATCCGCTAAGGGACTTATCCTTGATTTACGAGGTTTAATACAAATTTCCGAGCATATACTTGGGCTATTTATTAAAGAAAAGATAAGTTCGCTCGATTGGATGATACCTATTTTCACTACGCCGGATAAATTTAACGTATCATATCAAATTATCAGCAATGATATAATACCCAGAAATATTTTAAGACCAGAGAAAATTGTTTTTCTTATGGACGAAAGGTCAATTGGTTATTCTGAGGCTTTACTGACACTTGTTAAGAGCAACCAACTGGGCGAAATAGTCGGCAGAACGAGTGCCGGAACGCCCGGAGAAGCAATAGCCTTCAGATTGCCAGGCAATTATAATGCTTCTATGACGGCAATTAAGGTTAGTGGAACCGATGGTTCTACATTAACCGGAAATTTTCTTGAGCCGACAATCCAGGTTAATATTTCAAGAAAAGGTATAATGGAAGGCAAAGATGAAATCTTGGAAAGAGCTTTAAAATTATTTGAAAAATAAAAAACGACAAAAAATAATTTTAGTTTTATTAAATTTGTCAATATTAAATGATTAAAATCGTTGTTTTGTTTAGTTATTTTTTTATTTATTAGGAGAAATTATGACAAGAAAAAATTTATTAGCTATTTTTTTGATGGCTTTCTTTCTTTTCAGCTTGAATTCTTTTGCTGAAACCAAACTTGAGGAATGTAATATTAAGACAAATGCTCACTGTAATGACTGCAAAACAAAAATCGAAAAAGCTCTGAAGAAACAAAGCGGAGTTATGAGCACGAATCTTAACCTTGACAATAAGATTGTTTCAGTTAAATATGACCCAAATAAGACTAATTCAGATAAATTGATTTCAGCTATTACCAATGTGGGTTATACAGCTGAATTAGCAACAAACAATGATGTTAAAACAGGGAGCAATACTTCCAAGACTAAATCGGCTAAAGATGGTTGTTGCACTGGCGGAGAAAAGTCTGTTGGAAACTGCAAATCGGGTGTTAAAGCCTCTGCTGATGATTGTTGCTCGACAAAGAAGAAATAATTATTTCAGTTTTGTATTTTTAAAAAAAGGATAGTTTAAAATAAAACTATCCTTTTTTTTATTAACTTTACTGGTTATAAACATAGGCAAAAACAGAACTGAATTCTTCGAGAAAAGTTGAAGTAGTAGTTAATTCATTTCTCTCTTCGTAATTAAAAAGACCTTCGTTCATGGAAACCATTAGAGTAACCATAGATTTAGCTACATTTTCAGAAACACCCATTCCTGTCATCGAAGAAATGACTTCCTGAGGCTTGAGCTGAATATATTGTAAATCAGGTTTACCGATAGCAGAGCCTAAAATTTTGGTTGATTCTCTCATAGTGTAATTTCTTGGACCTAATAATGCTCTGATGCTAACACCACTGAAATTAGGGCTAAGCAGATATTTCGAAGCTACCTGAGCTATATCTTTTGTTGCAATTATAGGGAAAGCAATCTCGGGCGAAAGAACACCACCGTTAATATTCATTGTTTTTATAATTGGGATGCTACCAAAAAAATTTTCCATAAAGTATGTTGGTCTTAAGATAACAACATCAATATTGTCCAATTTATTGAGTAGTTTTTCATGGCGAGCCAAACCAGCAACAACACCGGTCTTTTCTTCAGTATGACCGCCAACACTGCTGATAAAAACAATCTTATTTATGCCTGATTGTTTTATAGCTGTAATAATAGAATTACTAATATCATCCTGGTGCTTTGCAAAATTATTAGTTTGCCAATCGCCAGGGATCATTGTCATTACAACATCTGAATCTTTAAAAGCAGAAGTGAGAAAATTAGGTTCTTTGGCATCTCCAGCCATGATTTCTGCACCTTTTTCTGCAAAATGGGATAATTTATCTTGATGGCGTGCGATTATTCTGAGTTTTGAACCGGAATTGAGGATTATTTCGGCAGTTTTTCCACCTACATTTCCGGTGCCTCCAAGTATGGTAATCATAATTTTTCCTGTATAAGTTTAACAATTTCGCTACGATTTAAGTTCTTAGCCATTTCTAAAGGTGTTTGACCATTGTTTGATTTTATATTTAGGTCGGCACCTGCGTTTATTATTACTTTTGCGGTTTCAATATTATTCTGCCAGATGGCATCATGCAAAGCTGTATAGCCGTTATATGGACCTTGTTTGTTGATATCAATATTATATTCAATGAGTAATTCAGCGGACTCAGTTCTCCCAGCGTAAGCTGCTGCGTGGAGGGCGGTTGCCTTCATTCCCGGATCGAGAACTGAAACATCGGCTCCTGACTCCAAAAGAAGTTTTAGTATCGCGGTTTTTCCTTCATAAGCGGCTAAAATTAGTGCGGTGTCTCCGTTTACATCGGGCTTATTTATGTCGTAACCCTGCTCGATAAGTTCTTTTACCAGTTTAATATTGTTTTTTCTGACGGCTCTAACTATGTCACTCATAATAATACTTTTAAAACATTTAAAAAAACAATGACTTTTTAAAAAGATTAATATTTTTTTTAGTCTTTATTAAAATATGTTCTTAATTGAAAAATTTAACTCATCTAAATATGAAAAAAATCCTGCAGAGAATTAATAAAAAAATTAACAATTCATTGATTATGTCTTAAGAGACGATTCAAAAATTCTTGGGATATTTTTGTGAATTATTACCAGTATTCACCTTCTAATTTTTGTTTTCTGCTGATTTTGACAAGATCTTTTTCTTCTTTGTTTTTTACCTGATTTATAATATCATCATAAAG
>CALHRB010000192.1 GCA_938038165.1 Candidatus Kapaibacterium sp.
CTAATAAAAGGAATTGTTGATATTTCAAATATTGTTCTAAAAATAAGGATTTAAAATAATGGCAAAAGTTAAAGAAAAAGCACGTGGTGATAAAAAAATGATTATCGAGGCTTTCACTGAAATGGCTAAGGAGCGAAATATAGACCGAGATTTATTGCAAGGTATTCTTGAAGAAACATTATCACAACTTATAAGAAAGAAATACGGGGCTGATTCTAACTTTGAAATTGTTGTAAATATGGACAAAGGTGATATTGAAATTTACTTAATGAAAGAAATTGTCGAAGAAGTTGTTAATGAACAAACAGAAATTAGTCTTGAAGAAGCAATAAAAAAGAGTGGAGAACAGCTTGAAATTGGCGACGAATTTATCGAGGAAATTACACTGGATAACATTGGTGAAAATTTTGGTAGAAGATTAATTACACTCGCTTCTCAAGGATTAAACCAAAGAATTAGAGATATTGAAAAAGAAAACATTTACAATGAATACATTGACAGGGTTGGAGAGATACTTGTAGGCGAGGTTTATCAGATTAGACGAAACGATATATTAGTTATGCATAACAAGGTCGAACTGAGGCTGCCCAGGGAAGAACAAATACCGAATGAAACATACAAAGGGAAAAAGAATCAAACAATTAAAGCCTTATTAAAAGAAGTGAGGCGTGGTGGAAGCGGCGGTGTTCCTGAGTTAATTCTGTCAAGAGCATCAGATGAGTTTCTTGCAAAACTGTTTGAGGTAGAAATACCTGAAATTTATGACGGTATTATTGTAATCAAAGCAATTGCCAGAGACCCCGGAGAGAGGTCTAAAGTTGCAGTAATGTCAACCGATGAGAGGGTTGATCCAGTCGGTGCCTGCGTGGGTATGAAAGGCATCAGAATACATTCAATCGTAAGAGAATTGAATAATGAAAATATTGACCTAATAGAATATTCTGACAATCCTAAAGTTTTTATTGCAAAAGCTTTGTTGCCAGCTAAAATAAAGGAAATTTCAATATCGGAGGAAACACGGACTGCTACTGTTGTTGTTTCCGAAGATCAGGTTCCTTTAGCAATTGGCAAAAATGGCCAGAACGTCAGATTAGCATCAAAGCTGACTGGTTATTCAATAACTTTAATTAAGGAAGGTGGAGAAGATATAGAACTTGTTGAATTCAAAGAAGAATTGGGACTTGCTCTCTATCAGGAATTGAAATCACTCGGAATTGAGACTGCAAGAGAATTTCTTGAATATAACATTGGTAAACTTCTGAATGTGAAGGGGATGACAAAAGATATACTGATTGAAATGAGAAGTATAATTCTTGCTGAATTTGATGAAGAAGAGTCTCAGGAAATGCTCGATAAAATTAAAAATTATGAAAATCAAGAAGACAACGCAACAAATTATGAAGAAGAAAATCCAGAAGATGATAAGGAAGACGAAATTATAATAGACTTTGAATAAATCAATCTGAGTTTATTTAAGTTTTTTAGTTAATTAAATTTATAATCAAGAAAAAATAAGAATGTTCAAAAATTTATGGCTGTAACTGAAAAGATAAGACTCTTTAAATTAGCTTCCGAAATTAACATTGGAAGAGAAAATATTGTGGAATTTTTGCAAAGCAAAGGTTTTAAGATCGAGAACAAAGCAACCGCAATATTAAGCGATGAAATGGTAGATTTAGTACTCGAAAAATTCAAGAAAGAAAAGAAAGCAGCTGATACCCAAAGGCAAAAACTTGAAAAATACAAAACTCCCAAAAAGGTTATCGAAGTAAAAGATAAGGTTGAAGAAAAAATAATACAGGATTTGACCATAGATATTATGGTTGAACGTGAAAGGCTTCCTCTCAAAGATACTGAGCTTGCACCTGAGATTGCTAAAGTAAAAGAAGAACAGCAGATAAAAGAAAAAGCTGTTGAAGAAATTGTTAAGGATATTAAAAAAGAACCTGAACTAACTAAAGTTCAAAAAGCAAAAAAAGAAAAGATTGAACCCCAAAAAGAGATTCCCAAAGAAACGCCAAAAGTTTTCGAAGAAGTTCAGGAAGAAATAATTGGCATTGAACTTCAAAAACCAATTGAGATTATTGAATCTGAACAGGAAAAAGAGATAATAGAACCTACTACTGAACCGATTCAAACCGATATTATTACGGATGAAGTCAGTCAAAAAGAAAAAGATACTGAAAAGAAGAAAAAGAAGAAAAAGAAGAAAAAAATTGTCGAAGTAGAATATGAGGATGGCGTTACATCTTTCAGAAAAGCACCGAAAGGCTTAAAGATTATTGGAAAAATTGATCTTGATGAAATTAAAGAAGCACCCAAAAAAGGGAAAGAAAAAGAACACGAGGAAGAGATAGTTGAGGAAAAACGAACCGAAATTGAATATGACAGTATAAAGAAAAAGTACAAAATCAAAGGAAGAGACAGAGATGCTACTATCAAGGAAAAAGTATCTATAGATAAAAGAAAGAAAAAGAAAAAAAGCCTAAGAGAAACTATTAGCAAGGATGAAGTTGACAGAGCAATCAAGGAAACACTGACCGGAATATCCGAAGCTGCTTTGACCGTTAAAAGATCGAAGCTAAAGCAAAAGAAAAAAGCCGAACGAGAAGAAAAAGAGATGAAAAGAATTGAGGAACAAGAAAAAGAATCAAAGAAACTTCAGTTGTCTGAGTTCGTCACAACAAACGACCTTGCAAATTTAATGAAGGTAAGTTCCAATGATATTATAAAAAAGTGTTTCGATCTTGGTCTTTTCGTTACAATTAATCAAAGACTTGATAAAGATACAATAACATTAATTGCTGATGATTATGGAATTGAAGTATCATTTTTAGATGACAAGGAAATTCAAATAATAACAGAAGAAGATGATCCCCCGGAAACCAAAAAACCAAGACCACCAATCGTTACAATTATGGGACATGTTGACCATGGCAAAACTTCATTACTGGATTACATAAGAAATACTAATGTTGTTGCAGGCGAAGCAGGCGGAATAACCCAGCATATTGGAGCTTATCAAGTGGAATTACCCAATGGCAAATTTATTTCATTTCTTGATACACCGGGACATGAAGCCTTCACAGCAATGAGAGCCAGAGGCGCATTAGTTACTGATATTGTTGTTCTGGTTGTAGCAGCTGATGATGCTGTTATGCCTCAGACTGTTGAAGCTATAAGTCATGCTCTTGCTGCCAATGTTCCAATAATTGTAGCTATTAATAAAATTGATAAACCTGATGCAAATCCTGACAGAATAAAACAACAACTTTCAGAACACAACATATTGATTGAAGAATGGGGTGGAAAATATCAATCAGTTGAAATATCATCAAAAAGAGGGGATAACATTGATTTATTATTAGAAAAAATCTTGCTCGAAGCTGAATTATTGGACTTAAAAGCAAGATACGACAGAAAAGCAGTCGCTCCCGTCATTGAAGCAAACTTAGACAAAGGTCTTGGAGCTGTTGCGACTGTCATTGTTCAAAAAGGAACATTAAAAATTCATGATTACTTTGTTGCCGGTCATCATTCCGGAAGAGTCAGAGCTATGTTTGACGAAAGAGACAACAAGGTTAACGAAGCTACTCCCTCAATGCCTGTCAGGGTTATTGGATTTGACGGATTACCAGAAGCTGGAGATATATTAACTGTTGTAGATTCAGATCAACAGGCTCGAATGATAGCTGCACAAAGAAAACAAATGAGAAGGGAACAAGAATTTAAACAAGTCAGGCACGTTACTCTTGATGATATATCCAAACAAATCCAAATTGGTGGAGTTCGGGATTTGTTCCTAATCCTCAAATGTGATGTTGCCGGTACTATTGAAGCTTTGTCAGATTCTCTTCTTAAATTATCAAGGGACGAAGTTCGAATTCAAATAATTCACAAAGGCGTAGGAGATATCAACGAGTCTGATGTTATGCTGGCTTATGCTTCAAGTGCTGTAATTATTGGTTTTCAGGTTGGAATAACCAACAAAGCAAAAAAACTTGCTGAGACTGAATCTGTTGATATTAGAATTTACAACATTATTTATGATTGTATTAATGAAATCAAGCTTGCATTAGAAGGACTTTTAACACCAGAAATAAAAGAAGATATTACTGCAACTGTCGAAATCAGAAAAGTTTATAAAATTAGTAAGGTTGGAAATATTGCCGGATGTTATGTTTTAAATGGGAAAATTTCAAGAAATGATAAAATAAGGGTACTAAGAGATGGATTCCCTATCTTTAATGGTTATATATCTACTTTGAAAAGAGGTAAAGATGATGTTAAAGAAGTTGATACCGGATTTGAATGCGGCATTTCAATAGATGGCTTTAACGGCATTGAGGTCGGTGATATTATAGAAGGATATAGAGTTACTGAAATGAAAAGAAAAATTTATTAATCCTTCAATCTATAGCATCTGAACTAATTTTTTAGGAATGGTATATAGTTTTTTTGCAATTTAATTTTTTTTTAAAGATGTCTATCAGAGCGGAAAAAGTTAGCAATGAAATCAGGAAGGCAATAGTTAAGCCTATTAATGAACTTGCCATAGAACACAAAGCAGGACTCCTGACTATTACCACCGTCAGAATATCAAAAGACCTGAAGATTGCACGAGTGTATTTCAGTTTAATGGGCGGAACTTTGAGTAAAAGTAAATTTATTGAAATTTTAGAATTAAACAAATCAGAAATAAGAAGATCAATTGCAAACAATGTTAGGTTGAGATTTGTTCCCGAGTTAAGGTTTTTTTATGATGATACACTGGACACAATTGAACATATCTCCGAGGTACTCAAAAAAGTTCAGAATAAAGATTCAAGTAATAATAATGAATTATTAAATCCAAATCCTTGAGCATTTCATTTTTCATTTTATTGATTTCTTCCAGTTATCCCTGAAAAAAAACCTTAACAATAAACCCAGATGATGATTTTAACAAGAGAAAATCTAAGTTGCTTCGAAGAATGGTTTGAATTATTAGAAAAAGATGGAGGGTTTGGATTGTTTAATAAAAATAAAGGATGGACTTCAATGGATCTGGTTGCAAAGCTTAGAAGCATCAGCAAGATAAAAAAAGTGGGACACTGCGGAACGCTCGATCCTCTGGCAAATGGATTAATGATAATTGCATTTGGTAAAGCAACCAAAAGGATAAAAGAATTTTTAAATTTAACCAAAAGATATTCAGCGACATTAAAATTTGGAGCGAGGACAGCAAGTTTTGACAGCGAAATGCAGGAAGAAGATATTAAAAAAATTGATTATTTGAACGAGAAAATCATAAATGAAACTTTAAGAGAGTTTACCGGAAAAATTTTTCAAAAACCACCAATTTATTCAGCTAAAAGTTTTAAAGGGAAAAAATTATATAAATATATCAGGAATAAAAACACAATAGACAAAGATGCTATTGAAGCAATAAGGGAAGTAAAAAAAAATGAAATTGTTATCTATGAAATTACTCTTTTAAATTACTTTCAAGGGTATGGAGTGATAGATGTGAAATGTAGCGCCGGGACTTATATAAGAACTCTTGCTGACGACATTGGTCAAAAGTTAGGATGTGGAGCATATCTGTTTGATTTAACCAGAACTGAAATTGGTGATTACAAATTAGAGCAAAGTATTACAATTGAAGAATTTCAAAAGTTAATTATTGACATTAATTGAATTAAAAGTTCAGGAATTTTTTATAAAAAGAAAAAAAAATGAAAATATATAAAAAACTTGATGAGATTATTTACGACAAAAAAACTGTTCTTACTCTGGGAACATTTGATGGTGTGCATCTCGGTCATAGGTTTATTATTGATAGGTTAAAGAAAATTGCTGAGGAAAACCGCTATCGGGATTTTATCATTACTATGGAACCACACCCACAGGTAGTTTTAAATAAACCCGACAAAGGTCCTATCAAACTATTAACAACCATCGAAGAAAGGCTCCAATTATTTGAAGAATTGGGAATACAAAATTGTTATGTCCTTGAATTTAACCATGCAATTGCAAATATGGACGGCAAACAGTTTGTAGAACAGGTAATGGTAAAGACTATCGGAATAAGCAAAATCTTGATGGGTTACGATCATTTATTCGGAAAAAATCGAGGCGGTAATGAAGAACTCCTGAAAAACTTAGGAACAGCTTATGATTTTGAAGTTGAAAAGCTTGAAGGATATGAAAAAGACGGTATATTTGTTTCAAGTACAAAAATTCGAAGAGCATTGGAAGAAAAGAGAATAGAAGATGCCAATCGAATGCTTGGCAGTGATTATTTTATTTTAGGCGAAGTTATACATGGAGTTGGGAGGGGCAGAAAAATAGGTTATCCAACTGCAAACATAAAGATTGAAAATCAATATAAACTAATACCACCGGTGGGAGTGTATTTTGTTTCAGCATTCATAAGAAACAAAAAAGTATTTGGGATGGCAAATATTGGATTTCGACCGACTTTTGAGGATAATATGGGACTTGTTCTTGAAGTATATTTTTTTGATATTAAAGAAGATTTATATGGATTAAGGCTTAAAATTCAATTTCATAAATATCTTAGAAACGAAGAAAAATTTAGTGGTGTTGAAGAATT
>CALHRB010000193.1 GCA_938038165.1 Candidatus Kapaibacterium sp.
GGATTCATAAAATGCATACCAATTACTTTATCTGATTTTTTTGTTACTGCACCAATTTCAGTTATTGAAATTGTTGATGTATTTGAAGCTAAAATTACCTCAGGGCGGGTCATTTCATCTAATTCTCTGAACAATTTAAACTTAACATCTTTATTTTCGATGATGGCTTCAACAACAAAATCTGTGTCTTTGCCATCCTGGATGTTTGTTGTTTTAGTGATTCTTGCAAGAGCGGCTTTCATTTCATCTTCGGTCATTTTTCCTTTGCTGACCTGTCGCAACATATTTTTCTCAATAGCTGCAAAGCCTTTGTTCAGAGCATTTTCGAATGTGTCACAAAGTATAACATCATAACCTGTTTGTGCAAAAACGTGTGCTATTCCGTTGCCCATTGTTCCGGCACCGACTACTAAAACTTTTTTGATTTCCATAATTCCACCTTTAATTTCAAAATGTGAAAAAACAATTACCTAATGTAATAAAAAGTTTGAATATAATGAAATTTACTTAATTTTGCTATTTGTTTACCTTTTAAATAAGTTTTATGGATAAATTCAAAGCTTTAGTTGTTGAAGAAACTTCAGATAATATATTTAAGAGAGATATTCAAGAAAAAGGTATTGATTTTTTACCTAAGAATGATACTTTAATAGAAGTTTACTACTCTACTTTAAATTACAAGGATGCTCTATCTGCTCGTGGTCATAAAGGTATCACCAGAAATTATCCGCACATCCCCGGAATTGATGCCTCCGGAATTGTCATAGAATCCAAATCAGAAAAATTCAAAACTGGTGATAAAGTTCTCGTAACAGGCTATGATATGGGTATGAATACCTTTGGTGGATTTTCTGAATTAATATCTGTCCCTTCTGAATGGATTGTTCCCCTGCCGGAAAATCTCAATTTAAGAGAAGCTATGATTTTGGGAACAGCTGGGTTTACTGTTGGTTTGGCTATTGATGCTCTGCTGCACAATGGTATATCGGCTGATGATGGTCCTGTTTTAGTAACAGGAGCAACAGGTGGAGTAGGTTCATTAGCAGTTATGATGCTTTCAAAATTGGATTTTAAAGTCATTGCCTCTTCGGGGAAAAAAGAAAAATTTGATTTTTTAAAAAAAATCGGGGCTATCGACATAATTTCAAGAAATGATGTAATAAATGAAACTGATAAGCCACTTTTATCCAAAAGATGGATTGCAGCTCTTGATAATGTTGGAGGAGTTACTTTGTCTACAGCAATAAGATCTTGCTACAATCATGGTATAGTTTGTTCTATTGGAAATACTAGCTCTGATAAATTCTCTGTTAGTGTTTATCCTTTCATATTGAGGGGAGTAAGACTTATCGGCATAGATTCTGCGGAAACAAAAATGGATAAGCGACGAATCATCTGGGAAAAGCTAAGCATTCTGTGGAAACCTGATAATTTAGATTTTATTGTTAAAGAGGTAAACCTTGAAAGCCTAAATAAAGAAATTGACTTGATTTTGCAGGGTCAACAATGTGGTAAAGTCTTAATAAAAATTTCTGATGAAAATGAGTAAGAATAAAAACGTTATTAATAAATATTTACTTTGTATTTTAATTTTTTTGTTTTTATCATCTTGTTCAAGAGAAAAACAAATACCATTTTCTGATGCAAAAGATTTAAACCGAATAGCAGAAAGCTTTGTGATTCTCTCCCTAACTGCAAATAAATTTGACAGTGATTTGGTTGACTCCTATTTCGGACCCGATTCGCTAAAAAAACTCGCCGGCAAATTAAATATTTCATTAGATACTATTAAACTATCTTGCGAAAAATTAATCAAAAATCTTGAAATTATTGATAGCACAAAATTCACTCTCAATGAAAAATTAAGAGCGAGATTTTTGAAAAGACAATTGAAAGCACTTGTTTCAAGATTAGATTTTCTTTCAGGCAATAAACTTGACTTTGATTCTGAATCACTTGCTTATTATGATGTTATTGCACCTGTTTACTCGTTAAAATATTATGAAAATCTTTTAGATAGTCTTGATAAAATCCTGCCGGGTTCAGGCGATTTAGCAAATAGATATCATAATATCAGAGATAAATTTATAATCCCAAAAGATAAAATTGATTCAGTCTTTAAAACAGCTTTGAACAAGGCTAAAGAAATTACATATGATCATATTAAAATCCTGCCAGAAAATGAGTCTTTTACAATTGAATATGTTACTGATAAACCCTGGGGTGGATATAATTGGTTTCAGGGAAACGGTCACAGTCTGATTCAAATAAATGTCGGATTACCTGTTTTTATTGACAGAGCATTAGATTTAGCTTGTCATGAGGGTTATCCCGGTCATCATGTATTTCATTCAATCAATGAAGATATATTTTATAAAAAAAACAATTGGGTTGAATTCTCGGTTTATCTTCTTTTCTCTCCCCAAGCTCTTATATCCGAGGGAACAGCCAATTATGCTATTGATCTTGCCTTTGAAGATAACGAGAAATTTAGTTTTGAAAAAAATCTTCTTTTCCCAATTGCAGGAATCAACCAAAGCCAGTATGATCTTTATAAAAAAATTCAGTATTTCACAAAAAAGCTGTCATTTATTTCAGTTGAAACTGCCCGAAGATACCTAAATGGCAACCTAAGTATGGAACAAGCTATTGAATGGCTGATGAAATATCAATTACAAGACAAACAAAGAGCCGAAAGATCCATTAAGTTTTACGAAAAATACCGCTCTTATATAATTAATTACTACGTTGGACAAGAACTTGTTGAAACATTTATAAATTCAAATTCGTCAGATTTGGATAAGAAGAAAAAATGGGAACTATTCACAGATTTAATTACCAAGCCTTCCCTTCCAGTGGATTTATTTGATGGTGCAAAATATGCCAAGAAAGAAAAAAAATAAATTCAAAATAGATGTTATTAAAATAGCGTTGTGGATTAAAAACATTTTTGGTATAATAACCCTTACTTTTCTTCTTGCCTTTATATTTGGGAATGGTATTCCTAATTTCTTTGAATATTCTTTAAAAGAAAATCTAATGTTTTTGAGTTTCTTTATAATTATTTCAGGAATTATTTGGACTTACTGGAAAAAACTGATTGGAGGCATATTAATAATAACAGGCAGTTTTGCTTTTTGGCTCATAAATTTTATTTTCACAGGAACTGCTTGGTTGGGCATGTATTTTTGGTTTTTTCCACTACTTGGTTTTGCTAATATTTATTATTGGTTAAAAACAAAAAAATAAAATAAGGGGCTGATCGAAAAGAACAGCCCCTAAAATTAAAAGCGGAATTTTACCAATTTTTATCCCACCAGACTTCAGAGAAAATAAAGTTTGGAGAACTTGCATCAGACGCTGCAGCTTGCAGGTTTGCACCATTGAATAATCTTTCGGATTGGGCATATGGAAATCTTCGAGGTATTTGATTTCCTTTAATAGGAGTCAGAGCAGGGAAGTTAGTCCTTCTCCAATCAACCCAGGTTTCAGGAGTACAATACATTGCAACATATTTTTGAGTCATAATTTTCTCTAAGTCAATATTATTTTCACCGACAGCAATAGCGGGATCAGCTACAAAAGCGTCAATATCAGACTGAGCAACACCATATCGAGCGCAGGAAGCTTTTATTCCCTCGAGATATGCATCATAAGCACCTTTTTTATCACCTTTTGCCAACTTGCATTCGGATTCGATAAATTTCATTTCAGCATAAGTTGTAAAATGAATAGGTGCTTCGCTCCTGTAATAATATGGTCCTAATGTGGATTCTTCAGAATATTTGTCATTATCATCTTTTTCGGCATAAAAAGGTAATCTGGGATCATTGACATCGTTCATGATTTTCATCAAAACAGCACCCATAGAAATATCACCACGTTGTTCCATGAATTGATAAATTGGGTTTGCTTCATTACCTTTAGTACCAAAATTGAAGATAAAGTCATCTGCCACTGCAGCTTGTGCCTTAGCTATAGCATTTAAAGCTTCATCGTATTTCTTAAGGTGAAGATAATATCTTGCCATTAAAGAATATGCTGCTTTAGTCCATTTTGCTTTATCACCTTTGAAAATTAGATCGTCATTGCCTGGAACAAAATTACTACTTTGTGCTGAGAAATTATTTATTGCAGAATTTAATAGATCGAATATTTTATTGTAAATATCTTCCTGCTTGTCATATTTTGG
>CALHRB010000194.1 GCA_938038165.1 Candidatus Kapaibacterium sp.
AGATATCAAGGTGGGCTCGCATAATGGTATTGCAGCGGTCTTGAAAACCGCCGGGGGCAACCCTGTGGGAGTTCGAGTCTCTCGCCCACCGCAATTTTTTTTATAATATTTATTTATTTATAATTAGATTCAAAGATCTAATTCAAATTTGAATTTATTTTTTTGCTAATTTATTGATCTCAAACAACTTCACCGATGATCAAATAATCATCTTTGCCAAGTGAGCTAACTATCCGATCAACTTTATTCTTATCTATTATTAGTATCATACCAATCCCAAGATTGAATACTTTCCTCATCTCATCATCGATTATGTTGCCGGTTTTTTGAATAAGGTTAAAAATTGGAGGTATCTGCCAGGAATCCCAGTCTATTTTTATATTTAATCCATTTGGAATAATTCTTTTTGTATTTCCAAGAATTCCACCTCCTGTGATATGAGAAATACCGTTTATTAAACTATCTTGAATTAAATTGTAAATCTTATTTAGATAGGATCTGTGGATCTTAAGCAATGAATCGCCAAGAGTTTCACCAAGCTCGTCTATAAAAGTATTAACATCATATTTTTTTAGCAAAACCGATCGGGCAAGTGAGTAACCATTTGTGTGCAAACCTTTAGATGGCAATCCAATAAGTATATCACCCTTCTTGATTTTTTTTCCGTCAATTATATTATCCTTGTCAACAATTCCAACAATGGTGCCTGAAATATCATATTCACCCTCGGCGTAAATGGAAGGCATCTCGGCAGTCTCACCGCCGATAAGCGCACATTCATTCTCTTTGCAGGCAATGGCAAAGCCACTAATAACATCAACAGCTATTTCTTTTCTAAGTTTTCCTGTGGCAAAATAATCAAGGAAAAACAAAGGCTTTGCACCACAACATAATATATCATTGACACAGTGATTAACAAGGCACTGACCAACAGTATTATGTTTGTTTGCCAAGAAAGCTACTTTGAGCTTTGTTCCGACTCCATCTGTGCTTGAAACTAAAATCGGGTGCTTGTAATCATCAAATTTAGCGTCGTAAAATCCACCGAAAAGACCTATATCAGTAAGGACTCTCGAATTAAAAGTTGACCGAACCAAAGGTTTAATCATTCTGACAACTTCATCGCCAGCTTCGATGTCCACACCAGCATTTTTATAAGTTTCATTCATATTTATTGAAATTTATATGTAAAGGAATTAATATTCATACCAGCACCCACGGAGGCAAAGACAACTATATCGTTGCTATTTACTTTCTGTTCGGTTAATTTCCCTTTAACCACAAGGTCTAAAAGAGTTGGAAGAGTTGCAACAGAACTGTTTCCAAGCCAGGAAATTGTCATTGGCATTATATCAAAGATTTCTTCAACGGTCATTTTTTCGATACCAAACTGTTTGTGGAAGCGTTTTAATATTTCTTCATCCATTTTGTTATTAGCCTGATGTATAAAAACTTTTTTGATTTGTTCAAAGTTAACATTAGCTTTGACGATGCATTCCTTAACAAGATCGGGAACATTTTGAAGGGCGTATTTGTAAAGATTCTGACCACTCATTTTTAGATAAAGACGATTATCTTTTAGCGAGGGGTTATACGATTCTCCCATCCATAGCAAGAAGGCGTGATTTTTTGTATCGGATCTTGAAGAATGCGATAAAATGCCAATAGGTTCTTCACTTTCTATTCCCTCTAAAATAACAGCACCAGCACCATCAGAATAAATCATAGAGTCTCTGTCATGAGGATCGGATACCCTAGATAAAGTTTCTGCCCCAATAACCAAAACTTTTTTTGCTTCACTGGATTTAATATAAAAATCTGCTTGTATTACCCCTTGAAGCCATCCGGGACATCCAAAGGGTAAATCATAAGCAATTGTGTAAGGATTAGAAATTTCAAGTTTGGACTTAACTCTTGCTGCAATGCTTGGAACAAAATCAGATTGACGCTTGTCGTGTCTTACATCCCCAAAATTATGAGCAACTATAATGTAATCTAAAGTCTCTCTATCAATCTCCGATGAATTTAGACAATCTTGTGCGGCAAAATAAGCAATATCGGAGGTAACCAAATCATCTGTTACATATCTTCTTTCTTTTATGCCGGTTATTTCTTCAAATTTCTCTATGATATAACTATTGGGTTTATCAAATAAATTACCATTGGAATCATAAAAAGTGTGATTTAAAAAATCTTCATTTTTCACTATTTTAGTGGGTATATAACTGCCTGTTGCTGTTATCACACTCCATATTTTTTTGTGCATTGAGAACCTTTCAACTTAATTAATTTGTTAATTTTAATTTTATATTAACGATTTTCAATAATTTTTCATTAAAATAAAAAAACATCAAAAATATTGTGAAAAATAAAATTATTCAGAGGGAATTCTTTCACTGATGCTGTGCAGATCAAGGATATCTTTTGACCAGCCATTCATTTTAGCAGCTTTCATAAGTTGAGCAATCCTTTCGGCTTGCAGAATAAATGCCTCAAGTCTGGCTTCGATAACTTGCGGAAAAACATTCCCGTCGGTTTCGATAGTCAGAAAAGGTATATTCATCTTTCCATTGAAAATTGATGGTAGTTTATAATCTTTTTTATAAATTCGGGAAATTTCAATTTTATTCTCAATTTTCATTTCGGGGATAGAAACTGATTCGGTAAATCTGGTAGGCATACAACCAAAAGGACCAAGATTTATCACACCGCAGTATTTTTCTATTGTTTCGTGCAAAGCAACCCCCAGAGTTAGTCCGGGTTCTCCTTTGTACTCCATAGGTATTATATGTTTACTGTGATTTAGTAGTGGCTCTATCTCAGTTCTTGAATATTTATAAAAGCCTGTTTTAGCAAGAATCTTTTTGATTTTATGCTCTGCACGCCTCATATAAATCACTCTAATCCATCTTTCTATTTTCTTTGATAATGAAGTTTCAGGCTCTAATAACTTTTGTTTCAGTAAATAATCGACATAATATATCCATTCGGTGATATATGCATCTTTGAGAATGAAGCCTTTTTCGGCAAATTTTTTGTTCAACCATTTATGCGAAAAATGATCTCGCCTAACATAAATCTCGCCGCAGAGAGCGATATATTTGGCATGTTCTATTGGAATTTTTGCAGGGACTTTTTCTCTTATTGATTTTGCAAATTTTTCCAAAGCTTTATAAATATCATCCGGATTTTTCTCGAATGTTTCATTCAATTTAGTATATTCATCGTAGAAAATTTCTAAACCTTCTTCAGGATTTGCAGAATGTGCCATTATTGCTGAACGAATGTCGTCAAGAACATCAGAGACAAATAAGGTCTGAATACCCCTCGTTGAAAAATGAGGTCCTAAGCCAGCAAAACCATCTTCATTCATTAATGTTAATGTTGCAACATTTCTGATTTTTTTTCGCTTGATAATTTCACGTATAATTACAGGATATTGACCCAGACGGCAATTGCCAGCTCCTTGAACTATGAAAAATGCAACAAATTGCTTCTTGTCCCACTTGTTTTCGAGGTAATCAAGCAAAGAACCGACACAAAGAATTAAAGGCAAACATTCTTTGCCGGATGATACCGATCTGCCATATTTTAAAATCTCAGGATTACCTTCAGGCATCGGTATTGCATTAAATCCCTGACTTCTCAATCCGGCGGCAAACATTGGTGCAGCAAGATCTCCCATTGAAGGTATTAATATATCAACCCTTGGATCATTCAAAGGAACTTTTTCTCCATCTGATGAAATGAAATATCCCTGAAAGGCATCAAATTCTATTGTTGCTGCTCTAAAGTCTGAATAATCAGGATCAGAAATCCTGTGAGAAATTTTTCTGTAATTTTTAATTATATCAAGTGCAGCATCTATTCTTGTATTTATTCCAGCATCGGCAGTATGTCCATCAAGCTCTAATGTTAGTGACGGCTTCGTACCCATTATTGAGCGAAAAGTTGTTAAAAGCATTGAATCGGGACCGCATGAAAAATTAGATATATAAGTAGCAAAAAGCTGGTTATGTCTTTTTATGATTTTGGCAACCTTTAATATTTTTTTCCCACCTTCCCAATACTGATTATCATCAATTGTCTCTTTTCGGTAATCGAACATATCAAAAGGAACTACATAAACGCCCCGTGATGCAAATTTCTTTGGAATACCTTTGTTTGAATTTTCAGCAAAGGAGTTATAAGGACGACCAACAAGAACAACAGCAAATTCATCTGGATTATTATTCAAAAATTCAAGAAATTCCTCCCCCATCAAAAATAATTCTTTTTGATAGCTCTCCTGCATCTTTAATGCATAATAAAAAGCTTCTCTGATTTTTTCTTCGTCTGTTACACCAATCTGTTTTGCGACCTCGATAAATTTTGCTTCTTCTTTGTCATAACCGTTAGCAAAATTGAAAAATGGAGATATTAGTTTATTTTTGTCTATTATATCTTTGAATGCTTGTTTCAGGTAAAAAGGCTCTCCGCTAACAAATACACAAGTGCAATTGAAATCGAGCCTCTGATATTCCGAATCATCAACATACATTTCGAATATTTCTGGGATGAAATAATAATCAGGTTTTTTTTCATAAAGGTCGTAAAACAAGCCCAGAGAAATCTGAGCCGGATAGCAAAATGATGTTAGTTCACGCTCAAGTCCTTTATCATTAACCTCATCTGAAAGTATAACTTTAAATCCTAATTTTGTGAAAAAATTATAATAAAGAGGATAAATCGTATGA
>CALHRB010000195.1 GCA_938038165.1 Candidatus Kapaibacterium sp.
TGAATAAAATACAAAAAAGAAAGCTAAAAATTGTTGTTGATGCTGTTAATTCGTCCGGTTCAGTCGCAATAACCTCTCTACTTGCAACACTTGGGTGTGATGTCATACCCTTATTCTGCGACGGAACCGGCATTTTTCCTCACACTCCTGAGCCTGTCCCAGAAAATTTAACTGAGCTTGCAAATTCCGTCAAAGCAAATAATGCAGATATGGGTATAGCTGTGGATCCGGATGCCGACAGACTTGTCCTGATAGATGAATTTGGTAAACCTATCGGAGAGGAAAAAACTATTACATTAGCAACTCAATCTGTGCTCGAAAACTTTAATTATTTTACTTCATTAGCCGATAAGCCTACTGTGGTTGTAAACCTATCAACTTCAAGAATGGTGGAAGACATTGCAGGTATGTTTGGTGGTGTAGTCGTTAGGTCATCAGTTGGGGAAATCAATGTAGTTAAAAAAATGAAAGAGGTTGGTGCTGTTATTGGTGGCGAAGGGAGTGGGGGAGTAATTCTTCCCGAGTCGCATTTCGGAAGGGATTCTTTAGTAGGAACTGCTTTGATTCTATCTCTTTTAGCAAAGAAGGACCAAACTTTAAGCTCTATTTCAGCTCAATTGCCCGCTTATAAAATGCTGAAATTCAAAAAAGAATTTAGAGGCGACTTGAAATATTTAATCGAAAAAGTCATCAACATTTTTGCAAATTATGAAATAATCAGGCAAGACGGTATAAAAGTTAACTTAAATGATGGTTGGGTACAGTTGAGAGCTTCTAATACCGAGCCAATTGTCAGAGTTATTTCCGAAGCAGTAAATGAACAAAAAGCAATTGATTTGGCAAATAAAGTTTTAGGATTGATATAAGAGAACTAAATGGACTTATTTTCAGCCGACATATCGAATTTAGAACCTAAAAAACGAATAGACGAGTTAAGAAATTTAATTAGAAAGTATGATTATGCTTACTATGTTGAATCCCAACCCCTGATTTCAGATTATGATTATGACAAATTATACAAAGAATTAGAGGCATTAGAGAAAAAATTCCCGGAATATTATGATAAGAATTCACCTACTCAAAGAGTCGGCGAGCAGCCTCTTAAAGAATTCACTACTGTTGAACATAAAATTCCTATGTTATCTCTGGCTAACACTTACTCAAAGCAGGAGGTGCTAGATTTCGAACGAAGGGTTAAGGATATTCTTGGGAATCAATTGGTAAAATATGTAACTGAACTAAAATATGATGGACTGGCGGTTAGTATCATCTATAAGAACGGTGAATATATTTTAGCTGTTACCCGTGGCGATGGTTTTAGAGGTGATGATGTTACTGCTAATATAAGGACTATTAAAAATCTTCCTTTGAAAGTCAAAGAAGTTGTTTATAAGGGTATAATACTTCAAAATTTTGAAGTTCGGGGCGAAATTTATATGCTTGAAAGCGATTTTCTAAAAATAAATCAGGAAAGAATAGAAAATGATGAAAAACCCTATGCCAACCCCCGAAATTTAGCTTCTGGAACGTTAAAAAGCTTAGATCCTCATTATGTAGCTACAAGACCATTGAAATTGGTATCATATTATTTATTTTCAGAAGAAGTTCAACTTGAAAGCCAGTTCGAAAATATTGAATTGCTAAAAAAATTAGGTTTTCCCGTAGGTTATTCTTATCAGTTGTGTCAAAATATTCAGGAAGTATTTGATTATATTGAGATATGGGAAAAAAAGAGATCTTCGTTGCCATTCCAAATTGATGGAATTGTTGTCAAGGTTGATTCACTAAAACAACAATCAATATTGGGTACAATTGCCAGATCCGCACGTTGGGCTATAGCATATAAATATGAGCCAGAAAAAGCTCATACAAAATTACTTGATATAACACTTCAGGTGGGGAGAACCGGTGTCGTTACACCTGTTGCAGAGTTGGAACCTGTTTTTCTTGCGGGTTCAACTATCAGCAGGGCAACATTGCACAATTACGATTATATTCAAGAGAAAGATATAAGAATCGGAGATATAGTCATTATAGAAAAAGGGGGAGACGTTATACCCAAGGTTTCTGGAGTAGTAATCGAAAAAAGGCTTAGCAATTCTATGAAATATATATTTCCTGAATACTGTCCTTGTGAATTAAAAACTCACTTGATCAGACCTGAAGGTGAAGCAAATTACTATTGCAACCATCCTGAATGCCCCTGGCAAATACGTAAAAGAATAGAGCATTTTGTTTCAAGAAACGCTATGAATATCGAAGGTTTAGGAGAAAAAATCATTGATAAATTTGTTTCTCTTGGTAAACTGAAAAATATTGCTGACATATACGAATTGCATAAATTAAGGGATGAACTTATAAAACTTGAAAAATTTGGAGAAAAAAGTATTGATAATTTACTTAATTCAATTAACGCAAGCAAAAAACAGCCCTTCAATAAAGTTATATATGCTCTTGGTATAAGGTTTATTGGTGAAGGAGCTTCGAATATACTTGCTTTAAATTTCAGAAATATTAATAATTTGCGAAAAGCCACAATTGACGATTTAACTTCAATTCATGAAATTGGAATAAAAATGGCTCAGTCAGTTGTCGATTTCTTTGCCGATCCGAAAGAGCAAGAAATTATTAATCGGTTAATTCTATATGGTGTTAATTTCAGCTTATCTGATGAAGAAATATCAATGAAATCAAATCAACTGGCAGGTCAAACCTTTGTTCTAACAGGTGAATTGAGTTCAATGACAAGAAATGAAGCAAAGCAAAGGATTGAAGCATTGGGTGGCAAAGTAACAAGTTCAGTCAGCAAAAATACATCTTATGTCATTGTTGGCGAAAATCCGGGCAGTAAATACAAGGATGCTCTTAAACTTGGAACAACGATTCTAAATGAGCAAGAATTCATAGAAAATATTTTAAACAAACAATGAAATTATGTTTTAATAGTTAATTATTTTTTAAAAAAATTTTAAGGAGAAAAATGAAAATTATACTACAAACCATTTTATTAATTTTTCTTATGATAGCTTGTTCGGACAATTCATCAAATTCTAATCAATCAATCATAACAGGTAGATGGGAAGGAGAGGCAACTTATCAGAACGCTGTAAAACTTGGCTTAAAGCTTAATTTATCTGAAAAAGATGGTAATGTAAGCGGTAATGGAATTTTTTATGTATCTATTGCAGGGCCACCACCAGAAACAAATGTAACAGTATCCGGTACATTCAAAAATCCAACTTTGAATTTGACTTTTTCTGGGATAACTGGTTTGACTTATAACGGTACTTTATTAGTTTCAAATAATAAAGAAATTAACGGAACATTAAATACTATGGAATATTCCACCCTAAATTTAACTTTGACAAAAATTAATTAGGATATTCGTTTATTTGATTTGAAATAAGCTCTGCAATTCTTATTGCTTCCGCAGCGTCTTCGGCACTAACTGCAATTGGAGAGTTATTATTAATTGATTCGATGAAAGCTTTTTGTTCTTCTTCGATCGCATTGATTGGTTCAACCTTAGGCTTTTCATAGATAATTTTTTGATTTTTGATGGCTTCTTCGATTGTTCCAAGCATTGAAGCAGGAATTGCAAAACCATTGCTTATTTCACCGTCTTTTAAAAGTCTGAACACCTCTAAGTCTTGTTTGGCAAAATCAATGGAAATGTAAGCATTTCTCTGAAACAATCGCATTTTTCTCATAGGTTTAGCAGTAATTCTGGAAGATGTTAAGTTAGCAACAGCTCCATTTTCAAATGTTATCCTTGCATTTGCGATATCGATTGTGTCTGTGAGGACAGATACACCATTTGCAGATATATTTTTAACTTTTGATTTAATAAGCCATAGCATTATGTCAATGTCGTGAATCATTAAATCGAGTATAACAGAAACATCTGTTGCTCTTGGTTTAAACTGGCTCAGCCTGTGAGCTTCGATAAACAATGGTTGTAAATAATATTGACGCAACGAAATCAAAGCTGGATTAAATCTTTCAACGTGTCCAACTTGTATTTTAACGTTTTTTTCTTTGGCAATTTTAATCAGTTCAACTGCTTCTGTATAAATTTGAGTTATTGGTTTCTCAATTAGACAATGAATATTATTATAAATACATTTTTTTGAAATTTCGAAATGTGAAGTAGTTGTTGTTGCAATAGTTACGGCATTTACATTCTCAAGTAAAGAATCTAAATCATTAAAAGACAGGCAACCGAATTCCGATGCGACCTTTTTTGATTTTTCTTTTTCTAAGTCAAAAACACCCACTAATTCAATGTGAGGATTATTTTTCCAGAGCCTTGTGTGAATTGCTCCTAGATGACCAGTACCAATAACACCTATTTTAATTTTGTTCATAGTAAACAATGAAAAAAACAAAAATAAAGAAAAATTGGTTTTGAATTAAAACATTAAATGCTAATTTACACATTTGTCTAATTAATTGTTGTGTTGTTTGATATGAAAAAAAAATTGATTGTTTTATCGGCACCCAGTGGGGGAGGCAAAAGCACTGTGGCAAGGCATCTGCTTTCCAAATTTTCAAACATTAAATTTTCAATATCAGCAACAACAAGGCAAAAAAGAGCAAACGAAGAGGAGGGAAAGGATTATTATTTTCTGACAAAAGAGGAATTTATAAAAAAAATCAATAATAACGAATTTGTTGAATACGAAGAAATTTATGGGAATTATTATGGAACATTATATTCAGAAATAAACGAAGCAATTAAAAAATCTCAGATCTTGCTTTTTGATATAGATGTAAAAGGCTCAATTTCCATCAAAAATGCTTTTCCCGATGAATCCCTTCTGATTTTCTTGATGCCTCCTGATCTTGAAACTCTGCAGAAAAGGCTTCGGGAACGACAAACCGAAACTGAGGAACAATTTAAAAAACGAATGGAGAGAGTCAAGATGGAAATTGATATGAAAAATAAATTTGATTATGTTGTTATAAATGATAAATTAAATGATACATTGCAGCAAGTGGAATTTATAGTAAAGAATAATATTTTTCTATCAGAATGAGTTTAAAAAATCAAGCTTTTTTTGTAATTTAATTGTTTTAAATTTATTAAAATAAGTAAAAGAGGTGAAGCTTTAAATGCCACATATTTATATTGACGATAAATTAATAGAAGCACAGCAAAACAAGACGATAATTGAAGTTGCCTTTGAAAACGGAATAGACATTCCTCATTTTTGCTGGCATCCCGAATTAACCGTTGCAGGAAATTGTAGAATGTGTCTTGTTGAAGTTGGAATGCCGAAGAAGTTACCAAATGGAGCTATATCAGTCGATAGTTCAGGAAAACCAGAAATAAGTTATTTTCCCAAATTACAAATCGCTTGTGCCACAACTGTTGCCGAAGGAATGTATGTCCGAACAAAATCAGAAGCTGCGATAAATGCTCAGGAAGCCGTGATGGAATTTCTTTTGATCAACCATCCTTTGGATTGCCCTATTTGTGATGAAGCTGGTCAATGCAAACTTCAGGAGTATGCATTCAATCACTCAAAAGGAATGAGCAGATTTATCGAAACCAAAAACCACAAGCCAAAAAGGCAAAGCTGGGGTCCAAATGTGTTATTTGATGCAGAACGCTGCATTTCTTGTTCAAGATGTATTCGCTTCGCAAAAGAGATTGCCAAACAAGATGTATTAACCTTCGTGCAAAGAGGGGATCACGTAACAATTGAATTGTTCGAAAACAAAGAATTCGATAGTCCTTATTCGATGAATGTGATTGAGATATGCCCTGTTGGTGCATTAACTAGCAAGGACTTCAGATTTAAGTCAAGGGTCTGGGATATGAGCTTTAATGACTCAATCTGTCCCGGCTGTGCAAAAGGCTGCAATACCAAACTTGGAGTCCGAAACAATGAAATATTAAGAATTGAACCAAGGGCAAATCCTTATGTTAATAAGTTCTGGATGTGTGATTATGGCAGATTAACTCAATATGAGTTCGTAAATAATAACAGGATAACAGACCCATATATTAAAGTTGATGGAAATCACAAAAAAGTTGGGCTTGACGAGGCTTGCAGTGAAGCAGCTAACCGATTGAAGCAATTTAACCCTCATCAAATAATGTTTGTTGGCTCTGCTAAAGCAACTAATGAGGATAATTATATTCTCGCTAAATTCGCCAAACATCTTAACACCAAAAATCTTGATTGTCTTAAATATATTGACGAAAATTTTCAGGATAACTTCCTTCGATGTGCCGATAAAGCACCTAATACAAATGGAGCTCTTCAAGTTGGAATAAAACCGGACCTTCATTCTGTTAGGATAGAACAATTGAGCGAAAAAATAGCAACTGGTGATATAAAAGCGATTCTTGTTATGGAAGAAACTTTTGAAGAATATACTGAAATTTTCAAAAACCTCAGTGAATTGAAATTACTTGTAGTGCTGGGGTATAACCATTCAAATTTGACATCCATAGCAGATATAATACTTCCTGCCTCGACTTATGCTGAAATTGAGGGGACTTTTGTTAATACTGATCTTAGGGTTCAGCATTTTACGCCAGCTGTTGTAACTTCAGAAAATTTAAGATTTATGGGCATGAAGATGAGTCGTCTTGATAAATTTGGCGCATTTAATGACCGTTGGACTCAACATCAGGTGAGGAACTCAAGGCAAAGTTGGAAAATAATTCAAAAAATTGCCAATAGATTAAATGCCAATTGGAGTTTTAGAAATTCCCACGATGTTTTCCTCGAAATCACTCATAATATAGCTTCCTTCAAGGGAATGAACTATGAGCTTCTTGATGAATTTCAAGGGTTGACATTAGGAAAAGCCGAAAAACCCGATCCCAAAGTCAGAAATTATGAATCGCATTATATGAAACCTAATTAATATAAGAATAAATTGGTAAAATTATGGATATAATTTGGATATTATTAGAGGCATTAATTAAAGCTGTAGTTATCTTAAATCTAATTCTCTTATTTGCCGCTGCATTAGGTGTATGGGCAGAAAGGAAAGTATCTGCATGGATTCAGAATAGAATTGGTCCTAACAGAGTGGGACCTTTTGGGTTGCTTCAGCCTTTCGCAGATGTTTTTAAGCTTTTTATGAAAGAGGATTTAATACCAAAAGCTGCTGACAAGACATTCCACAGGATTGCTCCAATTATAACATTGGGAATTGCAATAAGCGTTTATGCTGTTATTCCTTTTGCCGATGATGTTAAAATCGGAGATAAAATTTACCAAATGGGTATAGCTCCAGATTTGAATATCGGGATACTTTTCGTATTGGCTCTTACATCAGTTGGGGTCTATGGAATAACTCTGGCAGGTTGGTCATCAAATAATAAATATTCATTACTTGGTGGACTGCGATCATCAGCACAGATGATTTCCTACGAATTGTCTATGGGTTTAGCTTTGGTAGGCGTCTTAATGATAGCAGGCTCTTTGTCTCTTAATGAAATAGTTAGTAAGCAAGATGTCATTTGGCGTTGGAATGTTATTTTTCAACCACTTGGTTTCATATTATTTTTAGTTTCTTCATTTGCAGAAACAAATAGAACCCCATTCGATCTGCCAGAGGCTGAACCTGAACTTGTTGGAGGTTATAATACAGAATATTCAGGGATGAAATTTGGTATGTTTTTCCTAGCAGAATATGCAAACATGGCAACCTCTTCTGCAATTATAGTTCTGCTTTATTTTGGCGGCTGGCAACTGCCGTTTCCAGCAGATTGGTTAGGATTGCAACAAGGGTCAATAGCTCTGGCTGTTGCACAATTTATTAATTTCATGTTAAAAATAGCAATACTAGTATTTTTCTTTATATGGGTTAGATGGACAGTGCCACGCTTCAGATATGATCAGCTGATGAATTTAGGTTGGAAAGTTTTACTGCCTTTAGCCCTACTGAATGTGCTGTTGACAGCAGTTGGAATTTGGTTACTGAAATAGAAAAAATATTAAATAAATTTTAGGAAATAAAACATTATGAATATAAGAAAGAATTCTGAGGCAGAGAGGTTAAGCTTCTGGGAAAAACTTTACCTGCCCGAGATTGCCAAAGGTATGGGTATTACTTTTCGGCAAATGTTCAAACCAAAATTTACCCGTCAATATCCCGAGGAAGTTTGGATTCCAACAGGATCTTACAGGGGAAGACCTGTCCTCGTTAATGAAGATGATGGAGAACGTTGCGTTGCTTGCGGTCTTTGCTCAAGAGTGTGTCCTGCTCTTGCCATCGAAGTTCAGGCTGCTGAAACAGACAGAGATAAAGAGCGTTATCCCGAAAAATTCGAAATAAATATGCTTCGCTGTATTTACTGCGGCTTCTGCGAAGAAGTTTGCCCTGAAGAAGCAATAGTTATGAGCAAAGATTATGATTTGGTATTTACAAGTCAAGAAGAAGCAATTCTTGGTAAAGATAAGTTGTTAGTTCACATCTCTAAATTACAGGACAGACTTGAATTCTTAAGACAATACAAATAAATTTTATAAATCTTTTATTATAGGTGTTTAGATGAAATCCAAAAATTATTTTTTGAATATATTTTATTTATTAATTATTAGTTCGCTTTTATTGGTTACATCCTGCCAAAAAGAAGCTAAAGAATCAAAATCAGAGGAGGAAATTAAAATGGAGCAAGAATTCTTGGGATTTGTCAAAGATTATGAAGCAAAGATGAAACCAGCCTACAAAAATATGGCTCTCTCATATTTTGAAGCATCCATCAACAGCAATGAAGAAAATTGGAAAAAAAATGCAGAAAATGAAAAGTTAATGAATGCAATCCTGGCTGATAAAGAAGCTTTCAATAAATTAAAGAAAATTAAAGAATCTAATCTTATTAAAGATGAATTATTGTCAAGACATTTAACTGTTCTTTATAATAATTTTCTTTCAAAACAAATTGACATTGAAAAGCTCAATAAATTGACAGAAATGCAAAGCAATTTGGAGAATAAATATTCCAGCTATCGGACTGTTTTAGACGGAAAGAAACTTTCTGATAACGACGTTGAAGAGCTTCTTAAAAAGTCAACCAATTCAAAAGAACTTCAAAATGTTTGGGTCTCCCAAAAGAAAATAGGATCAGTGGTTGCCAAAGACATTCTTGATATAGTTAGATTACGAAATGAAGTAGCAAAAGAGCTTGGATTCAAGAATTTTCACGAAATGAGCTTGAAATTAAGCGAACAAGACCCGCAAGAAATCGAAAAACTTTTTGATGAACTTGATAATCTTACTCGTGACGCTTTCAAAAAAGAAAAAGAATTAATGGACAAGTTTTTAGCAGAAAGATTGAAAATTAAACCAGAAGAACTTATGCCTTGGCACTATCAAAATCGTTTCTTCCAGGAAGCTCCAAAGATTTATGATGTTGATCTGGATAAATATTACGAAAAAGTTGATATTGTTGAAGTTGCAAAAAAATATTATCTGGGATTAAATCTTCCAATTGATGATTTAGTAGAAAAGAGTGATTTATATGAAAGGGAAAATAAGAATCAACATGCTT
>CALHRB010000196.1 GCA_938038165.1 Candidatus Kapaibacterium sp.
TATTGAAGGTGAAATTGAAATTGATAAAAATTTATTAACTAGAAGAGATGCAGTTGGTTTGTCAGATTGTCAACAGGTGTATATTAAAGCTTTAAAAGACTCAGAATTATTATTTATAGAAATTCCATCATAAATTATTGAATTGAATGAACAGTTTTAACATAGGATTATCAGGTTCGGTTTGGATTTATCTACTTTTAGTTCTAATTTCTTTTGGACTCACTCTATATACTTACAGAGTTACAGTTCCACCAATAACAAACTTTTTTAGAACAATCCTCATAATTTTGAGAACGCTCGCTATTTCATTACTGCTTTTTATAATATTCGAACCCATCTTGACAAAAATCACTGCTAACATTGTTAAACCAAAAGTCGCAGTTTTGATTGACAACTCCCTTTCAGTTGCCATTAATGACAGTCGTGGCAATCGAAAACAGGAAATGATGAAAGCGTTAAAAAATTCTGGAATAGTAAATTTCAAGGACGATGAAGTCGTTTTTGCTCAGTTCGATTCTGATGTAAATAGCTTTTATTCATTTCACCCAGACTCACTTAAATTCAAGGGGCAATCAACTGACATATCCAGAGCAATTAACTGGGCTGCGAAAAATATAGAGACTCAAAATATTCAGGCTGTATTGATGTTCACTGACGGAGCTTTTAATTCAGGCATCAATCCGATCTACTCCGCTGAACAATTCGGTAAACCAGTTTTTATTGTTGGAATCGGAGATTCAAATGAAGCAAAAGACATCGCATTCGAATCAATAATAACAAATGATGTAACTTATGTTGATAATCCAGTTCCGGTAAATATTAACTTAAAAGTTAACGGTTTCGAGCAAGGGGAAATCAAAGTTCAACTTTTTGATAATAATTCTCAAATTGGAGAACAAACGATAAACATTAACCCTGAAACAAGAACATATCCACTCATTTTTGAATATAATCCAAAAACTGAAGGAGTTCATAAGCTAACTGCCAAAGTTACTCAGCTAAAGGGAGAAATAACAACGAAGAATAATCAAATTTCAGAATTTATAAGGGTTTTAAAAGGCAAAAGAAGGATTGTGATATTTGCGGGCTCGCCCAGCCCTGATTTAACTTTTTTGCGAAACAGCCTTTCGCGGGATCAGGACATCGAAATAAAAACTTTTGTCCAGAAACAAGGAAGTGAATATTACGAAACACCGCCAACTCAATCAGAGATTAAAGATGCTGAGTTAATTGTTTTTGTTGGTTATCCAATAGTTTCAACCCCGAATAGCTCTTTAGATTTAATCAAAAACGAATTAGCAAACGGAAAACCTTTGCTTTTAATTGCCTCGCAAAATCTTGATTATTACAAATTGAAGATTTTAGAGGACTTTATGCCTTTTTCCGTTCAAAGCACTCGATCGAATGAGTTTCTGGTTATTCCAGATATAAGCGAAAAAGCTGCCGGAAATCCAATTATAAGAGTGAAAGGAAATGAACAGGACAAAGACTTATGGAATCAACTTCCTCCGATTTTCAGAACTGAAACATTTGTGCGTGTGAAACCAGAATCTGAAATAATTTCGACTTTTAAAGTCAATAATGTTCCTTTCAAAGAACCTTTAATTGTTTCTCGCTCTTTTCAGGGACAAAAAACCATTGCTGTGATGGGTTATGGAATTTATCGCTGGAAACTGCTTGGTTACGCCGCTGAAATAGCAAAAGGACGTAAGGATGCAGTTGATCTGTTTGATATTTTTGTTCAGAATTCAAGGAGATGGCTTTCTGTCAACCAGGAGAAAAAGAATGTATCTATCAAAACTAATAAAAAATTCTATGTTTCAGGAGAAAAAATCTCATTTATTGGTCAGGTTTATGATGCTGCATATAATTTTGTTGATAATTCTGTTGTAACTGTAAAAATTCAAGGCAGTAACGAGCAAAGAGATTTAATGCTTGTTTCAATGGGTAATGGCAGATATATTGCCGATGTGGCAGGTCTAAGGGAAGGAGATTATTCATTTAAAGGTACAGCAAGTTTGAACGGGAAGCTATTGGGAACTGATGACGGGCGTTTCTCAATCGGGGATTTGAGTTTGGAATATCAGAATTTTACCATGAATGCAAAATTGCTCCGAATGATTTCAGAGAGTTCTGGCGGCAGGTTTTATACTTTCGAAAATGTTTCTGATTTCAAAGATGACTTGAATAATCTAAGAAATTTTACCGAAAAATCAATTGTAAATAAGACCGAAACTCCCTTGTGGAATCTTTTCTGGATACTTGTGATTGTCATTGTACTTTTCAGTTTGGAGTGGTTCATCAGGAAAAGGCTTGGTATGATCTAATTCCTGTGCTTAGGCTCAATAGGTGTTGAATAATCAAGATAATTGTTGAACAAGACTTTCAATCCAATGGAAAAATTTATAAATTTCCACTTATTTTCTGGTAATAGATTATTTAAACCGATAGATATTGAAACTTCTGGCAGAGCTGTAATACTTTTCAACCGATTAAGAGGGAATTCATAGCAAATTCCTGCTTTCAGAAAAAAATTAAATTTATTGATATTGTTTATTCTTCCATTGTTTTCGTTTCTGGTTCTTTTCCCGTTCTCAAAAGTCCCTCTGTTTTCGGGTTTAATTAGTAATTCCTTTTGTTCAAAGTTACCATCAATAAGATAATCAAGAGAGAGAGCGGTTAAGAAATTTAAATTGCTAATCAGATTAAAAATTAAATTTGTTTCAATAAAAAGAAAATATAAATTAGTCATCAAATGATGTTCGATAACTGCGGTTTCGGAGTTATTATCAATTATTATTTTTTTTTCTTCGTTTGACAAAAACAAGGCATCGGTAGATAAAATACCAAATGAAGGAGAAAAAGAAATAGATTTTGAGAGGTATTCCTGATATAATAAAGAAAATTCAAAACCGCTTCCATTGGCGTCTGTGTATTTTGGACAACAACCTGGAGACTCCGACAGTTGAGAAAAATCGGCTGAATGTTTCGTTAATAGGAAATTAAGCTTTAATCCAAAAGCGTTTATTCTTTCTCTATTGTTCAGCAGAGTGTCATTTCCTTTGACACAAGAAAGACTAATAAAAAATAATGACAAAATTAAGGTTTTCAAACTAATGCAAAAGAAATCATCAAAACAATAAAAAAAATCGGTTAATTCTAAGACAAAATTAATTTGTTGTGGTCAGCCACCTTAAGCTTCATAGCTTGTTTGTTCTCTGGATTAATAAGTTGGGAAAAATAGTTATCTTTTTCTGCTGTTGCCGATGAAAAATAATAGATATCTAATAATTTAAGTATCTTTGATCCGGTGAGTTCGTAAATAAAATCCTTCAAAGCAGAATCCCAGGCATCAAGCCAGACGTTCAGTAGTTTCTTTTGTTCTTCTGTGCCAACAAAGTCAATTAGTAAATCAATATCGGAGTTAAAGGTTGCCGTACGGTTGAAAGTAGTTCCGAACAAATACACGTCCTTGACTCCGAAAAAAACTGGATCGAGCTCAGAAGCAAGCTTTTCAGCCATTTTAGTTCTAATCTGCCAATGTTCGCTCGAATTTTCATTTATTTCGTAGTTTTTTCCGGTGTTATATAATATTTTTAAAGTTGGTTCTGCAATAAAAGCAACTGCTTCATCGCTATCGGCATTCATCAATACTTTCAGGATCAAGCCTTTTGTCGAAGCGGGAATATTAATAACTTTTACGACATTTTTGAGATATTCAAATTCAGGCAATAATTCCGGAAGCAGGTTATGATTATTATGGAAGAAAGTTTCGCGGAATATAATACCAGTTTCATCGGGATAAATAGGCAGATATCGAATATTTGATTCAACCAGATCTTGGAAAAAGTGGGTTCCGAACGATAAATCAGGAGTATAATTTCCTTTTTGTTTTGCAATTTCGATGAGCATTGAGGTATTACTTATGTCAGCATAGGTAACACGAACTCCGAGAGTTATATCTCCGCGGCTTCCCCATCTGCCTGGACCAATAAGAATGAATTGCTTGGGTGGCAGAATTTGGTTCAATTTTCCGATAACCCTTCCAACATTTTTTAAATCCTCAAGATTTTTTATCGCAGAATACTCTTCTGGAACGACATAGACAATATGAGTGATGTCAGGTACTTTTCCATTGGAAACGAATTTATTTGCATTGAAAATTATTTTTTCATTTGGAATATCTTTCGGGATAACGGCTGATACACTTTCGCTTGTGGAGCTTTGTGGTCTGCACTGAAGCAGATAAAGATTTTTTCCGTCACTTGCAAATTCAATATCAACAGGTGTTTTGAGTTTCTGGCTTAAAACGTTGGTCAATGTATAAATCTGCTCAATGATTTTAGTATTAGAAACCAAATTATCAAAAGTAACTATAATATCGTGCTTACGAGTGTCAATTCCCAAGCCGACAGGTTTTTTGATATGATCACCTTCCACGATCGAAAAGATTTCGTTCAGCATTGGAAATTTGTTGCCAACTTCCTCTATAATTGTTTTTATTGGTAAAGTTTCAAAAGTATTTGTTTCGAGATTGATTACATCTATATATTTCGGAGAGTAGTTAATAGCATCAAAATAAGTTTGATTTAATTTGAAAGAGGGTTGACCGGGAGCAATAAGAATGGGATAGTCATTACCAATTCTGTCAACCGCTCTAGTTCCTAATCCGACAACAATCCTAATAAGACCGTCTTCACGCCTGATTCTGGGCGACCATCTGAATTCGTTATTGCTAAATGAGACACCTGCAAAAGCTGGGAAGAAGTATTTTCCAACTTTTTTACCGACGACTTCCTGAATCATTATTCCCATTTCTTCGTTGAAATCAAGTAAACCACGTTCAATTCTATATCCAATGGGATCAGGACCAAGCACTGAGGCATAAACCTCGGCAATGGCATCCATCAAAGCAATGAGTTTATTTTTTCTGGTTCCCTGATTCGCAAGGAATAGACTTTTGTATTTTCCGGCAAATGCAGTTCCCAAGCGATCTTCGAGCAAGCTTGAACTTCGAACAATGATCGGATTATTCCCAAAATCATCTATGGCTCTTGACAATCCGTTCACAACTTCCGGAGGAAAGTTCGAGTTTTTGAAAGCTTGAATTAAATACTGATATTCCTGACGGATATCGTTCATATCCTTATATTTTTGCTCAATGGCATCCTCGAGATTATTGTAATAGACAAAACTCATCAATCCGTCAGAACTGATGTACCAGGTTTTTGGCGTCTTAATGCCATCAAGTATGGGATAATCAGCTGCCGAACCTTCGATTATTTTTCTTGCTAAATAAATCCCGGCACTTTTACCACCGAGTTTGCCGTGGCTATCGGATGAATAAATCAGATTTTTTAATAGTTCATAGAAATCGTCAATTTTACAATAATCTTTTGCAATATTGATATATTCAAGTTGGTCATTAAGAAATCGCCTGATTAAGGAAACTTCAATGCCTTTTTGAACAGGAGAGTGCATATTTAAGCTGAACGGAGAAAGGTGATAATATCTCCTTATGGCTTCGATAATATCAGTCAAAGTACTGTTTGGGGAGGAAATAATCTTAAAGAGATAATTCAACTTATCTTCGTTTATCCATTTTTGGATAAGGTTAAGGATTTCAGTTTCGTTTAGATAGTTTAAAGCTATATCGAAAATTTCCTCACTTAATTCAAATGTATTTTGCATCACCTGCTTTTTTGAGGGACGATTGATTTCAGTCAGGGTTGATTCGCTATCATCAAGCTTTCCAAGCTTGGCATAAATAACTTTAGTTTCTTTAATGCCCTTGCAAAACAGATGGTTCAACATTTTATGAGATATAATGGAATAAAGATGCTTGTCAATTTTGCGTAAAAGGTCGAGAATGCTGCTCCATTCTGGCTTTGCGGAGCTAATTTTTTTTGTTTTTAGTTCTAAAATAGGAATTGAATGAC
>CALHRB010000197.1 GCA_938038165.1 Candidatus Kapaibacterium sp.
CAACTTCTTTAATAAATTTTCAGGAAAAAATTTACAATACATATAAACCATATACAAAAATTTGGTTTTCTCAGGCGGCTTATGAATATTTGGCTTCTGATGGAACATTCAGCCAAAATTTTATGCCAAATGTAAATTTTACTATTGGATATCGAAGAATGTCAGTCAAAGGACGTTTTGATAATACTTGGATGGATTCCTGGAACTTAAGGGGTGGCTTGAGATGGAATATTAATGAAAATACAAACATAACTTTTAGTGATATTTTTACTAATCACGGTCAAGGCACTAATGGGGGTATTATAAAAGCAGGATCTCAGGATATTTTCGATGAATTACTTGCTTTTCCAAGATATGACCAACTGAATGAACGTGTTTTTAAGCATGATATTACACTGAATCTTACTACATTACTAAACGGTTATGATAGCTCCGATTCAACCAAATCAAATCATAATAGTACCGATATTGATGGATTCCCATCCAACAAAATTTTCGGGGCTGGTGTTTTTAGTTCATCTTTATATTTTTCTCATTCTGAATGGCATCAAAAAAGACAGGAAGAGATTTTTCTTTACAGTAATGACTCCGCTATTTTTACAAAGAAATTTTCTGTTTTCTTGGGTATAAATTCATCTATTGATTTAGCATTTAATAATGTGTTTTCAATAAAGGCTGGTAGTGAAATAAACTATCTTAAAATTGATGAAGGAATCTATTATTCAGCAACAGATAATCTTAATTGGTCATTATACGGACATTTTTTAACCAATCCATTTGCAAAAAGAATAACTATTTCCGGCGGTTTAAGAACAGGTGTTATTAACAATCATTATTTTTTGAATACTGGTTCTAAATTTAATTATAGTTTTGACAGCAAGACAGACATGTTTATAGATTTTTCGAAATCTGATCGGATACCAACTCCCGCAGAAGGTTTGAATCTTTCCAAGGAAACAGTTTTTTTATTTTTGTGCAGTTTTAGCAGAAAATATGATGATTTTTCTATTTTCTCAGATCTTTTTTATCGTCAAACTCAATCGCCAATAATTTCGGAACCTGTTTATCATGATAATACAATTAAAGACTTGCGATTTATAAATGAAGATAAGCTAACGGGTTATGGATTGTCTATATCGCTTGATTTTTCATTAATTAAAAATCTAAAGAGCAAGATAAAGCTAATAACACAAAGATTCTTTTTGAATGAAAATGTGATTGAAATACTACCGTTATTTTATCCCACAATTGATACTTATTATGAAATAAGTCGTGGAAGAAGTTACATTCGGCTTGGACTAAATGCCTCACTTATCCCTTCCCATTCTGGAATGCATTTCAATCCTATTCGGCGAAATTATATTTTTAATGAAAAACTCAGTCAAGAAGAGCAGGAAGTCTCAAATACAAGTTACAATGGTATAAATATTTATGCAAGTGCCAGATTAGGAACCGTTTACGTAAATATTTCTCTTCAAAACATTCTTTCTGCTGATTATTATATTTTAAAATTATACCCAATGTTTAACAGGAATTTAAGAATATCTCTGCACTGGGCATTCGAAGATTAATAAAAAAATTCCCGCATAAACGGGAATTAATAAAAATTGGATAGGATGTAATTTAGGTTATTCCTCTGGTGGAAATGCTCTTGAAATTTTGAGAGCAAGTTCCCTCATAACCTCGGGTTTATCATAATAACCAGAGTTTATTCTTGATTGTATCATTTGCATTCTTTTGCCTTCATTAGAGATTTCGAGTTTGTCATTGACTGCCTTTTGAACATGCTCTTCCTGAATCTTATGATTCTGGACAAGTTCCTTTTCTCTAAGAGCTACGCCCTTTTGTTCATTAACCCGATAGAGGTTATCGCTGTTGATTTTGTTTATTGTCATAGATATCCTATTTAATATAAATTAATAACGATTTATTTTTATTTAAATTTCTTAGTTTATCGCCCAATTCATCTAATTTGTTTTTAATAACTAATAAATTATCGGCATCATTTTTTAAAAGTTTATCCATTCTGTTTCTAATGCTTTTTTTCATTTCTGGAGTTAAAGCTTTGTTATCGGAATTATACCAATTAGAAATTTGATCAAGAGATTCTTTCCGATCGTCATATAAGTGCATTAAAACATCAATTTGAGCAGAATGCAAGGAATTAACGTCGGATAATAAATCAGAAATCTGACTGGTTTTTTCCTCCAAATTTTCAAAAGCTAAATTAATTAATTCATTATACTGTTGCATTTGTCAATATCCCGCTTTCCATCGAGCTTGCAACGATCCTGGCAATTTTCAAAGTAATTTCCGGAGGATACTGCTGCAAAACTTCTTTTGTATTGTTATCAATAACTTTGATAATCATTTTATTTGTTTCGTTATCTTTTGTAATTTGGAAAGAAACGCTATCCTCACCGACGAGAGATTGTAGCTTTTCTGCAATTTTAGAATAATCAGGTTTTTTCTCTTCAGTTTTTACCTTTCTAAAAATTGAATTAAAACCTGAATTGGTAGCTACTTGTTCGGAAATTATGGTTGAATTGCTCCCCCAGATATTATTTGTTTCAGAATTTCTTTCCCTTACCAGTAGTGGTTCGTTATAAGTCTTTGATAAAATGGATGGCAAACTTTGAATATTGTTAAGCATGTTTACCTCCTTTTGCAAAAATATGAGGTATGTTAGCCATTCCTGATGCAGAATTTGAAATGTTCAATAGTTCAACATAAGGAGTATGATTATAATATTTAGCATTAAGGAACAACTAACTACCTCAATAATTATTTGTTGATAAATTTGTAAATAGTGTATTATATTGATTCTGTGCTTCGAGATAAACTTTCAGCATAGACATATATTCTTTTTTTAAATTTTCTGCCTGTTTGTCAATACTTGCGGTAACCTCTTTGTTCCGTTTGATTGTTTGGTCAATTTGTTCACCGATAGATTTTCTTTTGGATTGAATTAAACCTTTGTCCCCCAGGAGCATCTCAATTGATTTTTCAATCTTTTTGGCAAATCCGTCATTTGCAGTGAATAAATTTGCTACTTCATCGGGGTTATTTTTTAGTGCTTTAGTCAATTTGGTTTTATCATTTAAAGACAATGTTCCATCAGAATTTATTTTTATTCCAATATCAGTCAGGTATTTCATATCACTTCCAGAAAGCGGAGTGATGGACTGACTTGAAATTGACCTTATATTAAAGAGTAAAGAGCCGACGGAGCTTTCTGATTTTGTTATAGTATTATTTGATTTTAGGAATTTTATCAATTCGTTGTAACTATTAAGGATTGGGTTAATTAGATTTTCAACTCCGTTGGTATTAACATCGGTAGTTAATGTAACAGCCTGTTCGCTGCTTTCTTGAGCTTTCAATAAATTCAATGTTAGACCCGGCAGAACGTCGCTGATTGAATTAGAATCCCGGCTTATGTTTAGTCCATTGATCTCAATTTCAGAATTTAATTGTTCAATATTAGCCACTTTATAATATGCATATTGATTTCCTGTTAGGATTTGAGTTCTATTTTCTGCATTGGGATTAATGTTATCCAAACCTAAAGAATTAAGAACATTACTGCCATTATCATCAAAAGTAATTTTATTTAATTGTCCTGTGTCTTTGGAAGTTATGGTGATTCGTCCTGTGGATGAAGTATCCTTGACGTAGGAAGCAGTAACATTAACATCGTTGGCAGAATTAATAGCGGAAACAATTGCTTTCATTGCTTGTTCATTAGTAGAATTTTCAGCAATAGTAAGCTTGATTTCTTTGTTATTGATTTTAAATGTAAGATCTTCGCCTGAAACGCTGAATATTTGAGAGTCACCAATATTCAGACTTTTGGTGATCAAAACATCATTTGATGCTAAACGGTTGACTTTAAGAGAATTAATGCCCAGTATAGCGTCTTTGTCAGCCGTAGCAGTTACGACGTCGCTTTTGGATGAAGATACGCTTTTAATTTTGAACTTTGTTGAAGCATTTGAGGCAGTGAAAATGTCAATGTTGGAAATTAAGCTATCAATTTTGGATTTAAGTTGATTAAAAAACTGTTGTTTTTGTTCGAGGGCTTTTTGTTTGTTGGTAAGCACATCAATTCTGTTCTGTTGAGATCTTTTGTATGCTTCTGCCAATTGATCTGCAGCAGAGGTGCTTTTGTTTGAGTTGTTTTGGGTTAAACTCTGTATTTGACTTAATAAATCCGACATTACAATAACTATCTATTTTAGTACTATAAACTTCATCCTTGAATTATTTAACATAATTTTAAGAAGTTCCATCTTAACACATAATTAATTATCGTCAATCATAGTTAAAAGCTTTAGCCCATGCATCTCTAAGCTCTTTAATTATGAAGGATGCCTCTTCAATGTTTTTCTGGAATAAACATCTTTGCGTGTATTCATAAAGACGATAGAGTCTTGTGGCGGTATCTTCCACCTCGAAGTTAAGCGAACTCATTAGTTCAATAAGAATTCTGCTCATTTTGGAGACATCGTTTCTTTTGGCGCTCACAAGAAATAAATCATACATTTTCAGGATTAATTTTTCCTTGTCCCATGACATTACTTCTTGTTCAAGATAAGATGGCACATTACCATCGTTCTTTGTGCCATAAGCTCTTTTGGCTGCGAGTTGCTGTGAAGCTGTTAACATGTTCTTTACACCTCATGTGTTAATATTAAAGGAAGGCGGAGAGATAATTAACTTAATTCCGCCTTCCGAAAAAATCCATTTATTTCAAATTACATCTCACTCATTTTAATTTTATCTGAACAACTGCAGGAATGCCTGTGGTTGTTGATTTGCCTGAGCTAAAGAAATCAAAGAAGCTTGCTGCAAAAACTGTGCCTTAACTAATTCAAGCTGTTCGTTTGCAACATCTGCATCCTGAATTCTTGAGATAGCCGCATTATAATTGGTAATCTGAGACTTCAACAGTTCTTCCTGTGAGTTAATTCTGACCTGAATACCGCCAAGGTATGAAGCAACTTTGTTAACATTATTCAACGCTGTTGCCAAACTGGCTAAAGTTAAACTAATTTGTGAAGAAGAGAAAATACCAAGATTAGTCTCAGAGACATTATTTAGCGATTCAAGATTCAGTCCTGTTACACCGGCAAATACATTAGTATTTCCGCCTGGTGCAGTGGCAGCACTTGTGGCATTTAAATTGAAATTATTGCCGGCAACATTAAAGTCTGCATTTCCTGTTGTCAGGTCAATACCTATTGACAATAAATTGTTATTGGCGTAGTAACCAATCACCCAGGAACCGGAAAAAGCTCCCTGCAATAACTGTTTGCCACCGAATACTGTTGAATCAACAACAAATTGAATCTGCTGAGCCAGTCTGTAGGCTCCTTTTGCTAATGCAACTTTTTCATCAGTTCCCATAGCACCGGAAGATGCCAATGAGGCTGAATCCTTGATTTGAGTCAAAAGAGAATTGATGTTGTCAAGAGCGTCCTGACCAATTGCGGTAACATTTAGCGCTTCACCTGCTGCTTTGAGAGCTGCTTGCAAGCCACCATTGCGTGCCATCAAAGCTCTTGAAGTGATGTAGCCTGCAACGTCGTCTGCAGCTGTATTGATTCTTTTACCTGTTGACAGTCTTAACTGTCGGAGTGCGATGTTGTTTGAACTTGCTTGTAATGCATTGTATGCATTTTCTGCTGGTGTGTTTGTTCTTATTCGAGAACCTCCCGAAATTGCTGTTGGCATAAAAACCTCCGTGTAATTATTAATTATTTCGGGCTTCCTGCCGCTAATTTTGTTTCCTAATCAACAACAATTTTCGGTATGTTTCCAAAGAACTTTAATTTTAATTCAATTTTTTTATTTCTGTTTTATTCCTTTTCGTGTGTTTTCGTATATTATTGATTCTCTTATTTCTTGATTGATACTTATTACATCATTAAAAAATATTCCGGATAGAAGGGCTCTGCTGTTCTGATTTGGTCTAATTAATACAAATTCCGTTGCAATCAATTCAGTTTTCCCATAAAAAACAGTATCACAATCAACTGTAATATTTATTAGCTTTCCGTCGTTCATTATTTTGATTCTTGCTGGAGCTTTTGGTTTTGCCTTTATGGAATCAACAGAGACAATCAATCTTTCATTTTCGCTGACCTTGCAAGCATCGGTTGTATAATCAAATTTTATATAAGGTTGTTCGGGAAAACCGTTTTGAACAGTCCGAAAATAAAAAGTCAAACCTTCCCCATTTATCAAGGTAACGGTAAAATCAGCAACAAGTTGAGTTAATCCTAAAGTTCTTAGGGATACCAAGGCATCTTCATAAAGAACAAATTCATTATCTGCTGTAATCTCCACTGTTTCAAGATCATGACTCATTATGAAGCCTTCAATTCGGTTCTCATCTTTTTTATTTAAAAAGAATCTATCAGGATGGCAGCCTGTAATGAATAGGATTAGTAGCAAAAAACACAATGGTATTCTCATATTATTTCCTCTATTAATTATCTATTATAACGCAACTCATCGGGAAAAAATATTCTGTCGCTGACGCCGACGCTAATACCAAAGTAAGCTCTTGAAAAACTTATGGGTGCTCCATATTGACTTGTAATGTCTGAACCTATACCCATAGAAGTTTCTCCCGAGGCAAAACCCATCACTAAACCTAAGTTCAGGAAATCACTAATTCTTAAATTAACCCGATTGCCAATATGTAGAAAGTTAGACGGATAGTAATTATATTCAATAAATGGCTCGGTTGATAACTCATCGGCAATGATTGTCTGCCAGTAGCCCACCCTGAAAGGCAATATCCCGATACCCCATTCACCAAAGCCAAGAACAACAAAATTAGCCAATGAAGTTCCAAGATAAAGTTGATTATTCAAAATTGGCAGAGCCACAGAGGCATTGGCAATCTTGAAAATAAATCCTGTGAATAGTTTTGTCTCGGAGTTTTGAGCTACTGCTGAAGAATCAGCCCCTGCAGCTATTAAAGAAGCTTGAATCAACCCTATGTTCCACGAAGAATGCTCATGGTCTTTCCATTCTTTGTAAGTTTCGGGAACAATATTTACAAAATCCAGAAATGAAATTCCAAGTCCGAAATAGGGGAAAACGGAGGTATGACTTTTATCGCTTTCATTACTCATCCTAACCTGATATGCCTCCTGGGAATTGAGACCCGCTGCAAATCCGGCATATGCTCTTAAATTCAAGCCACCCAAGGAGCCAATGTCAATTGAGCCAGATAAATTAACATATTGAGAAGGATACCATCCTATTCCAAGGGATGGAACTAATGCTATATAGGGTATCTCTTCTCTAAGATAATATCTTTTGCGGATGTAAAGTGGAAAAATACTTGAAAGAGTATTTTGTTTCTTTGCCGATGGAATCAAAAATTCTATCATTGAAGTTCCAATTGTCCAGTTGGCAGCATCCCTGAACCAGCGAAGCCTCCATTCGCCCACTCCAATTCTATAAATTCCACCGCTGAACAATTTTCCTGAATCACCGCTGTAATCAGACTTTAGATTGATAAAATCCGGAAAAATTCCAAACATCCCGGTTCCATAAGAACTCTCGCCCGAGACGGTTCCAATTAGTCCTACACTTTCGAAAACACCAAGTCTTATGAAATCAGGATATTTTCTCTCAACAATACTATCCCGCTGATAAAGCCTTCTTTCAGATTTGAATGTCCTTGAAGATGGATAGACAATGCCCATATCCTGATTTCCGGGGGCATTTTTTTGTTCGTAGGAAAATATCGTATCTCGCTCAGAAATGGTATGAACATCAGTTTCTGTTCTTGTCATTATACTAACACAACTACTCAATGCTGTTGATAGGATAATTCCTAAAATAAGTATGATTTTAGCTTTCATAATAATCATTAAATTATAAACAATTAATTTTTATTCAACTGTTAATTCAATTTTTGTGAAACCAACGAGTTCGGCAACTAATTTGTCGCCTTTCTTTATTTGACCGACGCCTTCGGGGGTTCCTGTGAATATGCAATCCCCGGGATTCAAAGTAAAAACCTTGGATAGATATTCAATGAGTTCGGGAACTGAACGTTCCATATCCCTGGTTCTTCCATGTTGCTTTTCATTGCCGTTAAGAAACAGTCTTAATTCAAAATAAGGAATTTTGCCTTCAAACCTATCAGCAGATATGACTTGTGATATTGGAGCTGAAGTAACGAATCCTTTTGCAACTGCCCATGGCTGACCTTTCTGTTTGGCAGAATTTTGGATGTCCCGCAAAGTAACATCAATGCCAACGGCATAACCGGCTATGTATTTGTAGGATTCATTCTTGTCAATATTTGAGCAATGTTTGCCGATAACTACTACCAGTTCCAACTCGTGATGGCATAAATCTGAAAATTCAGGGATTTTTATTACTCCGCCATTTTCTAAATAAGCAGAACGTGGCTTAAGAAAAATTACTGGAGCATCGGGTTTTGAACCGCCCATTTCTTTTATGTGTTTTGAGTAATTGCTTCCGATACAAAAGATACTTCCAATTTCTATAGAATTTCCGTTATCGAATTTCAGAGTGAAGTTCATATCTTGTTTTCTTTTGGTTTCGTAAATAATAAATGATTTTTTAATTTATTTTTATAAAAAGAATGACTTTGCTCAGCCAATTTGTTTGAACCTTGAGTTTTGTTATTTTTCAAATATTTATCAAAATCAAAATGGTTAAAGACAGAGAGAGAGTCAGTATTATCAGCAAAGGAAAGAACAAATTTAGTTTGCTTATAAGGCAATTGTTCATCACTATAAATTTGAGCCATAATGCGACCGAAAATCGGAGCCGCGGCTTTGCTTGCATAAGCATAATCACCGGTAAAGGTGATCCTTCTGTCGTCAAAACCGACCCAAACTGCACAAACAAGTTGGGGAGTGTAACCAACAAACCAAGCATCAGCAAAATCATTTGTTGTTCCAGTTTTTCCTGCTGCCTCGCAATTTTTCAGGTATTTTTTTACCTCATAACCAGTACCACCATTAACTACCCCCATCATAAGTTTGGTCATTTTTTGTGCAATATCAGGTTTCAGGGCGTCTTTCTGAAAGGATTTAATTTTAGGAGTCTGAATGATATTTCCCCATTGATCTTCGATTGAATTAAGATAGAAAGGGGCAACGCTTGTGCCTTCGTTTGCAAAGCCGGTAAATGCAGCAGCCATTTCTAAAGGAGAAACTTCGCCAGCAGCACCAAGGCTTAACGAGGGGAAAGCTCTCAATTCTGATTGTATGCCCATTCGCTTTGCTATTGTTATTACTTTGTTGGGAGTTGTATGTTCGGTAATCAATCTTGCTGCAACAGTATTGATTGATGCGGCAAGACCTCTTGCAAGGGTAACGGTTTGCCCGGGTTCACAGTCACTATGACCGCGTGGCGACCAAATTTCTCCGGTTGGCAAACGGTAGGAGAATGGACCACATTCCACTTCTGAATTTATGTCCATACCATCATCGAGGGCTGCAGCATAAACAAAAGGTTTGAACGAGGATCCTGGTTGTCGTTTAATTTGTGTAACGTGGTTCAATGAATATTTTGAGTCAGGATGATCTTCCATAAATTTTGGCGAAGCTCCGATCATTGCAAGGATTTCGCCAGTTGTTGCATCTAAGACGACCACTCCGGCTTGAATAGTTGTTGCAGCATTTTTGACAGAATCAACGAAACTTTTATTTCTTTTCAAACGCCTTTCGAGCTCTATTTTATCAGAGCTGGATAAATTGAAATATTTTGGATAGTTTTTTACTGCTTTCGATATTAAATCATCAAGTAATTTTGTATTTTTTTCCCAATTAAAACTTTTGTTAAATGTATTTTGAAAAATTTTTAAATGTTCCTCGACGGCTTGTTTGGCGTATTGCTGTATTTTTGAATTAAGCGTAGTTTTTATAATGAGACCGTCGCTGTAAATATCATAGTTTCTTGTAGATAAATCTTTGCCCACCTGTAATCTTATCATTTCGACAAAATGAGGTGCAATCAGATAGGATGCTTTTCGATAAATATTTGTTTTTGCAAAAACAATTGGTATATCAACAGCTTTTATATAGTCATATTCTGAAATATATCCCTGTTCTTTCATCAAGGAAAGGACTAGATTTCTTCTTTCAATTGCTTTTTCATAATTTATCAAACCGTTATAATGTTCAGGAGCTTTTAATAAAGCAACAAGAAAGGCACATTCGGAGAGTGTCAGTTCTCTGGGCTCTTTGTCAAAATAAACTTTTGAAGCAACCTGAAGCCCATAAGTTCCCCTTCCAAAACCGACAGTATTAACATACATTTCCAGAATTTCTTTTTTTGTGTATGTCTTTTCTAATAATACCGCGGTAACTGCTTCTTTTAATTTTCTTTCAATGGATACTTCGTGGGTAAAAAATAAATTTCTTGCTAACTGCATAGTCAATGTAGAACTGCCTTCTTTTAACCTCATCGAAATTAAATTCTTTATCGTAGCGTTTAATATTCTTCTTGCGTAAACGCCCCAATGACTGTAAAAGTCCTTATCTTCAGTTGCTATCAGAGCATTGATAAAATTTGGCGGAATACTGTCAAAAGGTAAAACCACTCTTCGTTGTTTGTAAATGTGATCTAAAAGGACACCATCGCTACTCAGAACTTGAGTGGCATAATCTTGCTTAGGGTTTTCAAGTGATTCAAATGATGGTAGTCCCCACGCTATTGTAGAGTAGAAATAGACAGCTCCGATAACAATAAGAAAAATAAAACTAATAACAAGAATAATGAGAAATTTCAAAGGGTTCATTGTTAATCCTTCTTGAGAACTTTTTGTAATTCAACTCGACGACAGCGTTTTCTCCAAGCTGCCAAGCTTTCGCCATCTTTTCGTTCTAATAATTCTGATTCGCCAGCAGATTTTCCTTCTAATCTTTCCCGAGGGACTCCTCTTCTGACTAACTGCTCAATTATAAAGTTTACTCTATTTTGACCAAGTCTCTGATTGTAAGAATCGCTTCCAGCATCATCAGTGTGACCAATTAAAATAAGTTTCTCAACCTTTTCAGTTGTTTGAAGTAAGTTTTTTGCTAATAAATCTATAGCTTCACGCCAGGTTTGATTGGTTTCTACTCCGTTCGAATCCAGAGCATATTTATAGGGTGCATTATAAACGTCCGTGGGGAAATTAATTCTTAATGTCAATTGAGCCGGTACGAAAAAGTCTTTTCTAATCACAGATGTTGTATCATCTTTATCTACTCTAATCTTGAAGGAGTCAAAGAATAAATCCCCTGCTTCAGCGGTAACTTCAAAATCTTTGTCTTTTTCAAGCTCGATCTTGTATTTCCCTTGAGTATTGGATCTTATTTTGAAAGAATCAAAAAAAATGTCTTTTCCTTCTGAGGTTATTTCCATTTCACGTTCTTTAAGCAAATCAACCTGCTTGATTTCCCTGACAGTTATACTGGCATCGGGTATAACTTCCTTGGTTTGTTTATTATAAACAGTTCCTTCGAGTTTAAATGTTGGTGGAGTATATTCTGGTTCTTTGATATTTATCTGTTTTTTATCTTCAACTTTAATAGATAAGTCAGTTTTAGGTTTCTGATCTGTACGGGTAAGAAATTTTTCAGAATAGCCTTTTCTGCGAACGAAGATGTCAAATCCACCTGTTCCCATTATAGACATAGTCATTTGTGCGGTTTGATTCGATGAATAATACAATAAATCCTCAATCTTTCCGGGGGAGGAGGGAAATAATTCGTCAGCAGTAGTATTTAATGGTGGTCTGAGATTTCGTGGTTTTGAAAAAAAAGCACCCGTTTTAAGAGCTTGAAAATCAAGATTTTTTACAGCTTGCCAAAAAGCGGGCGAAATATCTGATTCAAAAATGTCATATCCCCCGACTGTTTCGTGTCCGTTAGAGGAAAAAAGCATTTTTGTGCCATCATTGGTGATGAATGGAGTTATTTCATCGCAATCGGTATTGATATTATTTCCGCAGTTGATTGGGTCGCTCCAGCTTCCGTCTGACTTTTTAATTGTGAACCATAAATCTGTGCCTTTCAATGGATTAAGATCGGTCGAAAAGAAAATTACATTTTTATCCGGAGAGTAGTTAGGATGAGATTCCCAGCTAATTCGGCTTTTATTAATATTTGAGCCTATGTTCGTTATATTGATGATCATATTATCTTTAAGTTCGGCAGTATAGATATCAGAATTACCGATGAAATAGTCAGGATCTTCGAAAGGATATGAAGCGGCAAAAACTATATCTTTACCCTTTGATGAGATGGCACCAATGCTACCTTCGAGGTTATATCCCATTCCGGATTCAATCCTTGCAAGGTTATCATTAATCATTCTGACAAGCATTATACGTTGTTCATTCTCATCATTAAATGTTAATATGGCTTTTTTCTTATCAATAAATGATAAGGACCATTCATCTTCGACAGTGTTGATTTGTTTAACTTTCTCAAAAACATAGAAAGAATCTGCTACATTTCTGAAAGCAACTGATGTATCAATTGGAATGCCCTGCCACCGTGTCGGTTTACAATCTTGAACAGGTTCGGGACATATAAGTGGTTTGGGTAAAGTTTTATTAAAGACACAACTCGTTAGACCAAATAATGTGGCAAGGATTATTATAGTTGCCGGTTTTAATTTCATCACTTCTTCCAGCAAATCATAAACAATATTATAATACTTTGCAATATAGCAAATAGATTTAAATCAATCAACAAAAGTACAAGGTAAATTTATTGCTTTATCCAAAATTTTAAGATAAATAACCTTTGGAACCTCAATTGCTCCAAGCTCTTCAGTAAATTTATTAATATATTGACTGTCGAGTAATAAAAAGCCCCTCCTTTTTAAATACTCAACCAAAAAATAAAATGCGAATTTAGAAGCATCACTAACTGTGTTAAACATTGACTCGCCAAAAAAAGCACCACCAATTGCTACACCATAAAGACCTCCTACTATTTCATTATCTTTCCAAGTTTCAACAGAATGAGCATACTTTATTTTGTGTAAATTAATATATGATTGAATAATTACATCATTGATCCAGGTTATTTTCCTGTTTGCACATTGTTTAATTACAAATTCAAAATCATTGTTAATAGTGCATCTGAATATCTTTTTTTTTGCTAATTTAATGATGTTTTTAGGAGTTTTTAGGTCATAAATAGGGAAAATAGCTCTCATCTCCGGTGAATGCATATAAATTTCGCCAGATTCAGAGTCAGCCATTGGAAAATAAGAGGTTTTATATGCCCTTATTAAAAATTCCTGGTCAAGAAAATCAAGCAAGCTATCGAAAATTATTTGTTCAAACTACTCTTTAATTCAGTCATCTTTTGATAATCCTTTAAGAAAGCATTCAAGCCAGCATCTGTAAGTGGATGCTTTAGAGATTGTATAATAACATTATAAGGAACGGTGGCTATATCAGCTCCAGCTCTGGCTGACTCGATTATGTGCAGTGGATTTCTGACAGAAGCGGCAATTATAAGAGATTCATAATCCTGAACGTCCCATATTTCGCAAATATCTTGTAATACTCCGACACTGTCGAATGAAATATCATCAAGACGCCCCATAAAAACAGACACATAAGTTGCTCCTGCATTTGCTGCGGCAATTGCCTGGTTTGCACTGAATATTAATGTTACGTTTGTTGGTATGCCTTTGTTGGATAATTTTCTGACTGCGGACAAACCTTCTGGGATCATAGGAATTTTGATTGTAGCATTTGGGAACCAACTGAGAATCTCATCAGCTTCGGCTATCATACCGTTTGTATCTGTTGAGTTAACTTCTACTGATAGATGCCCGCCAATTAAATCATAAATTTCAAGTATCCTTTGTCTTATATCAACTGATGGATCTTCCTTTGCCAAAAGGCTCGGATTGGTCGTAACACCTGATATAAAACCTAATTCTGCACAATGTCTGATGTGGTTAATATTTGCTGTATCAACATAAATCTGCATTATAACTCCGTTTTGATTATTAACAAAAACTAATTTATATCACTTTTTATGATATTTAGAATAAATCTTGTTGATTTTTTAAGGTCTTCAATTGAACCATTGTTTTCAATAACAAAATCAGAATTTTTTGCCTTTTCTTCTGATGGAAATTGCTTTTTAAGCCTTTTCAAAATATCATTACGATTCATCTTTTTTTCTAACCGTTCCATTATTTTTTCGATATTGCTTAGAACTGTAATAACATAATCGAAGCCCTCCTCTAAACCTGATTCGAATATCAGGGCGCTTTCAAAAAAAATCATTTTTTCTCCAGCTTGTTCACAACTATTTGTAATTTCAATCATCTTCTGGATAACTGGAGGATGAATAATATTATTCAATTTTTCTAAATTTTCATTGCTTTCTGAATTAAAGACTAAGTTCGAGAGAAAAAAAGTGTTTAGCTGACCATCTGCTTTAAAGACTTCATTTCCAAATTCTCTAATTAATTTGTTCTGAACCGACACATCCTTTTCAATAACCTCTTTTGCTAAATTATCGGTGTAAAAGACCTTAAAACCTTCTTCTTCAATAATTGAAGCCAAAGTTGTTTTTCCAGAACCAATACCTCCGGTTATACCAATTACAAGCATAAATTCCAATTTATCTAATAAAAGAACTACAATATAATTAACTTAAATAACTTTCTAAAATACAAAACAAGCTAAATAAAAAATCGTTTCCAATCACATGGAGATTCTAAAAGTAAAAAAAATAGAAGATTGTCTCGAAGGCAAAAATGTTTGGGATTTGCTTTTAAATAAACCCATTACAAAAGGTTTTATTTTTCATTTGGGGTTATTAGGAAAAATGATTTATCAAGATTTTTTTCCAAAACCTTTTTTCACACTCATTGTTAAGGGTAGATTTACCATCAAAGGTTCAGAAAGCAACCAAACAATCAGGCTTTTACTTCCCGATGATTCTGATGCTGCCAAACAGATAGATGATTTGAAATTATATTTTAAAATGTATGTTGAATAAATTCTATTTAATCAATCCTTAATTATTATGATGTTATTTTTTCTTATTTTTGGATTGGTTAGCATTCTATAATTTATGGAATTTATTCTTTCTATAATTTTTTTTCTTGTTGGTTGCTTTATAGCCTTCGTCGCATCTTCATTGTCTTCAATCAATTATGACGAAACAAACCATTCAGATTTAAAAAAAACTGATGGTAATGAAATAGGTTTCCTGCAAAATGTCTTTTTCGAATACTCTACAGGTATTTTTATCTGGGAAATAATTTTTTATGCAATTTCATTCTCATTTATTGCAACAACTATTTTTTTTAACGGTTTCAGTTTACTCGATTTTATCTTAACCATTATTGCTTTTTTAATCATAACTTTCATTATCAGATCATCTTTTTCCGCTTTAGGAAAGAGGCAAACATTTAAAAATTTGATTAAGCTCATTGGATTTGTCAAATTTTTAAGAATGATAAGTTATCCCTTCGTTACTCTTGAAGAATTCTTGATGAAGCTCATAACTGGAAAAAGCGAGCAGGAAGCCTCCCGCGAAGAATTAAGCGCTATGGTTGAGTCTGCCAGACAAGAAGGAACGCTTGATGATGAGGAGTATAGAATTTTAAAAAATATTATGCATTTTAGCGACGTTCTTGTCTCTGATGTTATGACCCCCAGAACAGTTGTTTTTAGTTGCAATGCCACAAAAACTGTTGGGGAAATCTTTAACTTGCCGGAAATGCAGATGTATTCACGCATTCCAATTTGGGACGGTCATTCTTTCGATGATGGAGTCATTGGTTATGTTATGTCGAAAGATGTTTACTATGCTGCCCTTACAGGAAAAAATGATTTACCCCTAAAAAAATTAATTCGTGAGATTGATGTGATTCCCGAAAATGCCCAACTTGATATGGCGCTCAACAGATTCTTAAAAAAAAGGCAACATATATTTCTGGTTGTTGATGAATATGGAGGTGTTGAAGGTATAATTACAATGGAGGACGTACTCGAAACTATTCTTGGAGTTGAAATTGTTGACGAAGCAGATCGAGTTGTTGATCTTCGTGAGCTTGCCAAACTCCGTCGCGATAAACGTGTTGCCCAAAAAATTTAACTTTTTCTGATAAATATTTTTTTTGCGTCATCTAATATCTCAGATCGTTATTATCTTTATGTATATTTTAAGTTGTTTTTTTGTGAGGTTATTATGAAAACAAGATTTATTTACTTCTTGATGATCTTTTCAATTATTTTCATAGCTTGTAAGAGTTATAGAATTGAGCGTACCCTACAATATGACACTAATTGCATTAACTGCGGTATTACATTTGACGGTTTGTTACAAATTGATATTATAAATAGGATCCATCAAGATTCAAGTTTTCATATAACTATTACGAATTTAAGCGATGAGACTATTATTCTTAACGATAGATTATTTACTGCCTCTGACAATGGAAAATTAACAATGTTTCCTATTGGGACACAGAATCCTTATTTAAAATATACTACTACATATGTCAGATCTGCTTCGGAAACTAAACCAACATATTATTATCTATTAGGTTACATAGGCTTTTCTGAGAAAGAAACTGGCATATCAGATATTTGGGAATATGAACCAACTACGCCAATTCCATTACCACCAAAAATTTCTATTAATTATTTCGTTAAAAATTATATACATTATTTAATCAAAGAGAGAATAAATTTGGAGAAAAAGTTAGACAGAGATAAATATAATTACACGACAGACTGGGAAAGTGTTAATCGTTATATTCAAAGATTGTCAGAAAACACTTTGGGCTTTCATATAATTTACAAAAAGATAAATGATAGTAATTGGAGAAGTTTTGATTTGCTTTATAAACCAATCAATATTGAATTAATTCAAAGAAAATTGTTAAAATAAGAATTGTGAAAATTTTATTAACATATATATTACTATGAAAATAAAGCGCATAATGATAATCATTTGGCTGTTTTTTTTATTATCCTGCTCACAAGAAAGTACTAACCCTGTTAATACTAATGAGACAGTTCTTGTTAGTTTCGAGTATAAACAGGAATTCAGTATTGATCAGCTCGAACAGATTTCTAAAACTTTCGGAATAAAGTTAGATTTCAAATACTCTATTGATTCATATAAGATAATTTATTTTACCAAAGATGCTTCGGGCTTAAAAATCAGGGCTTCGGGATTGGTTTTAATACCTAAGAATTTGGATTTCATTCCCTCTGTGATTTCTTATCAACATAGCTCATACTCAAAAAAAACCGATGGTACAGCAAGCAATCTTGGTTTAGCTGCGATTGAATCCCTTTTCCCTGCTTCTTTTGGTTATATAGTTTTTGCAGCGGATTACATAGGTTTCGGGGAGAGCTCGGATAGATTTCATCCCTATCATCATTATAAAAGCACCATTAATTCTACTCTTGATATGCTTCGAGCAGGCTATGAATTCTTAAATCAAAAGAAAATTCAATTTGATAAAAAGCTATTTCTGATGGGGTATTCTCAGGGTGGATATTCTTCCTTAGCCCTTAACAAAGCTATTAATGAATCTTATTCAAGTGAATTTAAAATAACGGCTACTGCTGCCGGTGCAGGGGCATATAATTTGAATGATGCCGCTCATTTCTATTTCAATCAGAATTTTGTTGATTATCCCTGTTTTATTCCTTATTTATTACTTGGTTTGGAAGCTGGAGAAAATAAGGCATTAGATTTGAGCAAGATTTTTAATTCCCCTTATGATTCAAGGATTAGAAGCCTCTTTGATGGGAATTATGATTTACAACAAATAAACAGCAACCTTTCTTATTCTATAAAAATCCTTTTGAAGCAAAGTTTTTTGGAGAGTTTCAATTCGGGAGGAGAAGCTGAACTGCAAAATTTGCTTAACGAGAATAGTGTGGACGATTGGTCGCCCGCAAATCCAATTATCCTTTATCACAGTACGGGCGATGAAATCGTGCCTTATTCAATTTCTGAGAAAACCTATCATAAATTCAAGCAGAAAGGCAGTAATAATGTTGTTTTGGAGTTGTTAAAAAACAATTCGATTTCTCACGAAGCCGCTTTTTTATCATGGGGTATTTCTTCGATGAATTACTTCCAAAAATTTATATGAAGAAAAAAGCTTTTATTCCTAAGACTTGGTGCTTAAATAGTAATGAATTTTTAAGTAAGGGGAAAAATAAGATTATGAAAAAAAAGCCCCTATAATCAGAGGCTTTTAATAAGATTATTTCTTAAGCATAGCTTTTATACCTTTTTTGTCGAGGGATTTCAGAGCACGAGCGGTAGCTTTGATTGTAATCCAACGTTTTTCTTCTGGAATCCAAATTCTTTTCTTCTGAAGATTAGGAAGAAATCGTCTTTTTGTTCTGTTGTTTGCATGGGAAACATTATTACCAACCAATGGTCCCACACCTGTTAATTCGCATCGTCTTGACATATATCACCACTAATATTTTTTATTTCACTGATTAAAGATTACAAAAATACAAAAAACATCAATATTTACAAAAAGTCTTTAACGAATTTTTAAATATATTTTTTTATGATGTCCAAAAGTTTCAATATGTCTTCTTCGTCCTGATAAAGTCCAAAACCAAAACGAAGCCGATCACCACGATAATCAGTTATTACGTTATTTTCTTTTAACTTTACGTGATAAATTGCAGCATCAGGCAAACGAAATGTTAAAAAATGAGCTCTGTTACTGTCTGTGACAGGTGTTAGAAGTTTAGTCATATTGAAAATATCGGAATTAATATTTTTCAAACCTTCGAGGAAGAGATTTTGGAGATTGATTACATAATTATGAATTTTTTCAATATTAAGATTTTTAGATCGCAGGAATTCACATACAGAGTTGAAACGATAAAGACCTGTAGGGTCGAAAGTTGAACCCCAGAATTTAAATGCATCATCGGAATAAGCAACTTGATTGGTTTGCTTTTCGGATAATGAGCCAAAAGTGGCAAACCAACCTGTATGAATTGGTCTATATTGATTATTTTTTGGAGCTGACATAAAGCAGACACCCTCGCCGCTCATAGCGTATTTATAGCCTCCTCCAATGAAAAATATTCTTGATTGATAATTCTTTATGGACTGTGGAATTGCCATAAAAGAATGATAACCATCAATAACTATCATTGTATTTCTGGGAGTATTTTCGATAATTTTGTTTAGGTCTTGAATGTAAAATCCAGAATTGAAGAAGACATTACTTAGAAAAACCATATCATAATGGGTCTGATCAATCTGATTAATGAACCTTTCCAAAAAAGATTCGAAAGGATATGTATCAACACGGTTCAGTGTAATCTTTCCCGCTTCTTCCAGCCTTGCTGTCTGACGTGAAAATGAGTGGAATTCACTGTCTGTGGTCAGTATTTTCAACTTTTTGAACCAATCAAAACAAGTAAATAATCGGAATATTAACTCATGTGTGTTTGGAGCAAATGCGATCTGTTCAGGATTGTCAGTGTCAAGAATTTCAGATATGTATTTCTGTGCTTCAGGAATTACTTTTCCAAGAATGATATCCCATTTTTCATCGCTGTATTTTGCGGAATTATCCCAATAATCAATCACTGCATCTCTTGTAACGTCAAGCCAGTAGTGATGGCTATGTGCTGCAAAATGCAATTTGTTTTTGTTTTCTGCTAAAAATTTTGAAAAGTATTGCTTAAACATAAAAGAAAATATATAAAAAATCAAATGAGAGTTTTAGTCTCAAAGCTAAAAATGAATTCAAAAAACAAAGATTTAAATTGATAACATTGATTAAAAATCAAAATTAAATGAAAAACAAGTGAAATCAAAAAAAAGGCTTTTCCTAATCAAAACAACTCCCCGTAAAAATTTTTATCTCTTGATTACATAACAATAAGCATATTGATTTTTTTGGTAAAAACCGTGCCTGATAATAAATTTACAGGATCGAGGTCAGATAAGACCGCCAATCAAATAAACTCTTTAGCCTGATTCAAGAAAGAGATTGATGTTATAATTTGCAGTTTCTTAATTATTGAGATTTTGTCTCAATTATTTCAATTTCAATCAGATATTTATTATTTTGCTTATTATTTTTTTAATCATTTTAGAAAAATCAGAGAAATATAAATGAGCAAAGTTAAAGTTTTAACGGCTACAGCACTATTTGATGGGCATGATGTTTCGGTTAATATTTTCAGAAGGCTATTGCAGGCAAGGGGAGCCGAAGTAATTCACCTTGGTCATAACCGTTCTGTTCGGGAAGTTATAACTGTCGCACTGCAGGAAGATGTTGATGCTCTTCTTATTAGCTCTTATCAGGGTGGACATAATGAATATTTTAAATTCCTTGTGGATGAATTAAAAAGAAACAAGGCTGATAATATGCTTATATTCGGAGGAGGGGGTGGTGTTATTCTGCCTTCCGAAATTGAGGCGCTCGAAAAAGCCGGTGTAACAAAGCTTTATCATGCTGTTGACGGGCAAAAATTGGGAATTACAGGTATCGCCGACGATATTATGAAAAGAATTTATGAGAACAGGAAGAGAATTAATGGCAGCATTATGATTAAACCCACCCAGGAATTAATTTCACAAAATTCTCCGAATGACCATCTTTCAATTGCCAGACAGATTTCTTTCATAGAAAACAATGTTTCAAACTCTGAATTATTAAATAACGTAAGAGAAATCTACCAAAATTTCGATAAACACAAATCAATTGTCATTGGTGTTACCGGAACTGGTGGTAGCGGCAAAAGCTCGGTTATAGATGAAATTATCGGACGATTCATATCGCTAACAAGTAATTTCAATGTCGGTGTTCTTGCAATAGATCCAAGTAAATCTAAATCTGGTGGTGCTTTGCTTGGTGATAGAATTCGTTATAACCAAATTTATAATAACAGAGTATATTTCAGAAGTTTTGCCACCCGAGGCAGTTATAACGAACTGAGTATGGCAGTACAGGATTCAATCAAAGTACTGAAAAGCTGTGGCTTTGATCTGATTTTTGTTGAAACAAGCGGAATCGGACAGGGCGATAGTAGAGTTGCCGATATTAGTGACTATTCGATATATGTGATGACAGCGGAGTTTGGAGCTCCAACTCAGCTGGAAAAGATAGATATGCTCGACATAGCTAATTATATTGTAATAAATAAATTCGAGAAACGAGGCTCTGAGGATGCTTTGCGTGAGGTAAAGATTCACTATATCAGAACTCATCAGTTGAAAGTCCCGCATAATATTCCACTGGACGAAATTGAGCTACCTGTTTATGCAACCTCAAGTAATCAATTCAATAATCATGGCATCAACAGATTATTCAAGGATTTGCTCAAGTTGATTCAGGAAAAGAAGAAAGGGGATTATGGAGTTAATCAGCAGCTAATTGATTTGCTTCCAACAGAATTGACTAAAGATTTTGGCTTAATTGACAATCGAAGGGTAAACTATTTATCAGAAATTGCCGATACAATTAAGCAATATCATCAAACAACCGAAAGTCAGGCAAAAATTGCCTTCGATGCTCAAGCTATCAAAGAAACCATGTCAAACGTTGAAGATCCTGAAACGAAAAGAATCCTTCAGGCTGCCTTTGATGAAAAGTGGAATAAACTAAGCGAAGATTCGAAAAATAAAATATTAAACTGGGAAGATCTTAAGAAAAGCTATCAGGTTGAAAAACTCAAATACAAGATTCAAGGAAAAGAATATGAAATTGATTTGTATAGCAAAAGTATATGCGGATCATTTATTCCAAAAGTGGCTATGCCTGAATATAAATCCTGGTATGAATTGCTAAAGTTTCTTTATAAAGAAAATCTCCCGGGATGCTTCCCTTTTACAGCAGGTGTATTTCCATTCAAACGTACAACAGAGGATCCAAAACGACAGTTTGCAGGTGAAGGGGGACCATCAAGAACAAACAAAAGGTTTCATTACCTCTCCGCCAACGACAGGGCAAAAAGGCTTTCGGTAGCATTTGATGGAATCACACTTTATGGCGAAGATCCAGCCATAGATCCTGATGTATATGGAAAGATAGGGGAGAGTGGAGTCTCAATTTGTACAATCGAGGATATGGATGAGCTATTAAAAGGCTTTGACCAAACCGATCCATTGACTTCAGTTTCTATGACAATTAATGCACCTGCTCCAATAATGGTAGCCTTCTACTTTATGGTTGCCTTTCGAAGGGAACTTGCAAAATTAACCGAAAAAGGGATAGAGCTAACCGAGGAAGAGAAAGAAAAATTAAAAATCGAGACTTTCAGGAAACTTCGTGGAACGGTTCAAGCAGATATGCTTAAAGAAGATCAAGGGCAGAATACTTGTATTTTCTCGATTGATTTTGCTATGAAAATGATTGGTGACTTGCAAGAATATCTTTCCAAAAACAAAATCACAAATTACTATTCATTAAGCATAAGTGGTTATCATATTGCTGAAGCCGGTGCTAATCCTATTACTCAGTTAGCATTTACATTGGCAAATGGTTTCACCTATGTTGAATATTTCCTCAATCGGGGATTGGATGTTGATGACTTTGCACCAAATCTGTCCTTCTTCTTCTCAAATGGAATGGATCCTGAATATTCGGTTATTGGCAGAGTGGCGAGAAGGATTTGGTCCATTGCGATGAAGAATAAATATGGGGCGAATGAAAAAAGCCAGCGGCTGAAATACCACATTCAAACATCAGGGAGATCACTTCACGCTCAGGAAATAGATTTCAACGATATTAGAACTACACTACAGGGACTTTTGGCATTCTATGATAATTGTAATTCCCTTCACACAAACTCATATGATGAAGCCGTAACTACTCCAACTGAAGAGTCGGTCAGGCGTTCGATGGCTATACAATTGATTTTATCCAAAGAATTCGGTATGCTTAAGAACGAGAATCCAAACCAGGGTTCTTTTATCATTGAATTTTTAACAGACCTTGTGGAAGAAGCTGTGCTCGATGAGTTCAACAGCATTTCGAGACGAGGCGGGGTTCTGGGGGCTATGGAAACTCAATATCAGCGATCAAAAATTCAGGAACAGTCAATGTATTACGAGTCAATGAAGCAATCAGGAGAGTATCCTTTGATTGGAGTTAATACCTTTATCAACGAAAACCCAATAAATGTTTATGACAAGATGAAAATCACTCGAGCAACTGAAGAAGAAAAAAATGATAGATTGAAACAACTGAAGGAATTTCAGGATAAAAATAAAGATAAAGTAGAAAAAGCTTTGAACAGATTGAGAGAGGTTGCACTAACCCGTGGAAATATTTTCGAGGAACTTCTCAATACAGTTCAATATGCCTCAATGGGACAGATTACTCGTGTCCTTTACGAAATTGGAGGAAAATACAGAAGGGGAATGTAGTTTTTATTTTGTGTTTCCCGTTAATACAAGTAAAAAAAGCTCATCTCAAATTATTGTGAAGAGCTTTTCTAATAAAAACAGAATTAAATATTATTCTTCGCTAATGACCCACACCTTGATTATAGCGAAAACATCCTGATAGATCTTTACTTTGACATCAAAGACGCCAAGAGATTTTATCGGCTCTTCAATTAAAATATTTCGCTTATCAATTGAATAACCAAGCAGTGCAAGTTCTTCACTAATCATAGATGAAGTAACAGAACCATAAAGTTTTCCTTCCTCGCCGACCTTCATAGCAATTGTTATCTGCTTTTCAGCAATTTGTGAGGCAATAACTTCGGCTTCGGATTTTTCTTTTGCCACTCTCTTTAAGTGTAATTTCTTTTCTTGCTCGATAGCTTTGATAGCTCCAGGTGAAGCATAGTAAGCATGACCTCGTGGAATGAGATAATTACGGGCATATCCATCTTTGACAGTAATAATTTCGCCAATATTACCTAAATTTGTGATATCTTTTCTTAAAATGACTTTCATTTCAACCTCAAAGAGTATTTTTTCATGTTTAAATAATTAGTTTGTTTCGGCAGTTTCAATAATTTTCGAGTCAGTTCCATTAGTTTCTTCTGATGCTGAAGTGGTAGCAGCTTCAACATTTGTTTGCTTACTTGCTTTTTCTTCGGCAGTTACCTGAGGTAAACCGGACGTTGCATATTCAACAACTCTTTTAGCTCTGAAATCTCTTAACTTTTTCGGTAGAATAACGGTAAGATGCCTGAGAACAGTATCCTCGAGAACCAAATAACGTTCGAAAATTGGAATGGTCGAAGGAGAAGCTTCATAAACAATATGAACGTAATAGCCGTTAAATTTTTTATTAATTGGATAAGCGAGCCTTCGCCGTCCCCATTTATTAATTTCGAGAATTTCGGAACCGTGATTTTCCATGTAGGTTGTAATTTTTGTGAGAATAGACTCTATGTCATTATCCTCCAAAGCTGCGTTGATTATTATGGTTGTTTCATAAACACGGCGTAAA
>CALHRB010000198.1 GCA_938038165.1 Candidatus Kapaibacterium sp.
GCTGGTTAGAGCGCACGCCTGATAAGCGTGAGGTCGGTTGTTCAAGTCAACTCGGGCCCACAAAACCTTAAGCGATTAAAATCGCTTTTTTTGATTAAAAAAATTAACAATTTTAATTTGGAGGGGGCCTATAGCTCAACTGGGAGAGCGCCAGATTTGCATTCTGGAGGTTAGGAGTTCGAGCCTCCTTAGGTCCACAATAAAACACGGCTGAGATAACTCAGCCATTTTTTTTAAAAAATCAATCTTTTTTTATGATTTACGGTATTGGTACAGATATAATCGAAGTTGATCGGATAAAAGAGGCAATCCAGAAATATGGCTCCCGTTTTCTCGATAGAATTTACACGAAAATAGAACAGGATTACTGTGAATCTTTCAATGAGAACAAATATCTTCACTATGCTGCTCGTTTTGCTGCCAAGGAATCATTCAGCAAAGCTATTGGGACAGGCATAACCGATGGTTTTAAATTCAATGAAATTGGTATAGTAAACGAAATAAACGGAAAACCAACTGTGGTTCTAACAGGGCTTTTATTGGAAAAATGGGGTGAGTTCATCATTAAAGTCTCACTTTCTCACACACAAAGTAACGCAGTAGCTTTTGTTACAATCGAAAAAAACTAATTAAGTGTGTATCTTTTGGTTTCCTCAAAAAAATCATCAAAATTTGTTTATTTATTTAAACAGAATTATCTCAAAATAATAAACTTATTAACGAAATTCTGACTTCCTGTGGAAATTTGTACAAAATATATGCTGGAATTAAGTTCAGACACGTCAATGGAATATATTTTTTCTCCAACTTTTGTATAGTTATTATTAATTATTGAATTGCCTGTCAAATCAAATATTTTGATATTCAAATCATCAGAAATGTTAGAATTAAAAAACAGGTTGATTTTATCCCGTGCTGGAATGGGCGAAATATTAACAAAAAAATCTTTATTGACATTTGAATTTTCGATGGACAAAATCGTATTCCTGAATTGAGAGGCTAAATCTTGAATGCTTTTTGAACAGCCAAACAAGAAATCGAATGATTTTGTGCTTTTTGCAGGCATTGAGCCAGGGAATTTCATTCCAACTACCATTCCGATATCACTAATGCCAGGGAATTGAAAGGCTGTTCCGGAATTTAAAGCCATAATCTGATGTTCAAGAGTGAAGCTATCTGGCATTTTGAAGCCGGCAGATTGAGCAATACCTTCGGGAGAGTAGGAAGCACAGCCACAATAGGCAGGAATATTTCTTGCATATTCCACTAATTCGGTACTAATATGTTCAGAATTCGGTATTTCGGGAATTGCTTCTTTGAAAATCCTAACCTTGTTGCTATCAGATGAAGGTCCGATATCCCAATCAAAATAGTAGCCGGCAGCTAAATCGTTAATAGCGAAGTCATTTGTATTTTTGATACTAACGATAATTTTTGCAACGGATGAATTACCCTCGGGCAAAAGAACTTCCTGAGTTACTTCGATACCAATCCTATCAGAGGAGAATGCAAAGGAATCATCAAAAATAGAAATATTGTTTTGTGGTTTAATGAAAGGTTTAATTGAGGCAAAATCACTACCTTGTGAATTTCCCCAAAGTGAACTAACGGATTTTAAGGCTCCAGCGGTAGCATAAAATCCTGCATTCCAGATTTGGTTGCCAATTTCTTTTAGCACTACTCCATCCCCTTTGATGTTTGGGCTTTTTCCAGAAAATCCAATGCTTCCTCGGTCGCCCATAGAAAATTTGAAGGCATCATTTTCGAATGTTTTGATATCACTTGAGGGATAAAAAGGTATCAGGAAAAAGTCATTATAACCAAACTCATTTGTAATGTCAACTCTTAAAAAAATTTTTTTTGTTTCTTCTTTGGCTATTTTGAAGGAGAAATAATCAATTTCGAAATCTGAAAGAGCCTTGATTGTTTGAATATAAACATTTTCTTTAAGAATCTGAACAGATTTGTAATCATCTTCAACAGTGCTTAGTTTAAACTGAACATTTTTACCATTCCCGAGATAGTTTTTTGCTTTTATAATCAGAATTGCAGTATCGCCCGGACTGAATCTATTGGAAATTTCCCCATTAGTGTGCTTGAATACTATGCTTTTTGGACTAACAGTGAAAAGCTCCATAGGGTCAGTATCGATAATTTTGAGCAGGTTAATTCTGCCGGGAATAATTTTATCGAAAAAAGGGTTGAACGAAGAAATGTCATCAACGCAAAGCCTTGTAAATTCAAGGGCTTGAAGAGCACTAAGGTCAGGATACTTTGCTCTTGCAATAGCAACTGCACCGGAAATTACGGGAGCGGCAGCCGAAGTTCCCCCGAAATTCTGGCTGAAGCCATCAATGTTATTATCGGTAACCCAGTTGCCTGCGCCAGGAGCCATAATTCTGACGTGGGAACCAAAACTTGAAGTGCCGGTAATACGGTCGAACTGATCAACTTCGCCCACACCAAGTACTCCATCATATCCAGCGGGATAGAAAATTTCTGAATTGCCATTATTACCGCCTGAAGCAATAATTGCAACATCTCGACTGATAGCATAATTGATAATATCCTTGTCGAATCCAGATGGTCTTTTGTTTCTACCCCAACTACAATTGAGAACCTTCAATCCACGTTGAGCTGCATAAATAATGGAACGATAGCTAAATAGCAGGTTAGTGCTATTTTTGGGAGCTATTTTTATTGGAAAAATTCGGCACTTTGCACCAACACCGGCTATTCCAATCATGTTATTGTAAGTTGCACCTGCAATTCCAGCGGCTTTTGTGCCATGATCATTTGAATGATATGTATTTCCGGCAGTGCCGTTATCCTCGAGGAAAGCTAAATTACATCCGCGGTAATCATCAACGAAGCCGTTACCGTCGTCATCAATTCCATTTGGTATGTCTGAATAATTCGGTGCAATTGAATTTGTCAGGTCAATATGATCTTGAAGCATACCGACATCGCTTATGCCAATTACAACATTAGAATCCCCCTGAAAGAAATCCCAGGCATTGAAGGCTTTAATAGTTTCAAGCATCGTTTGCATTCCTGCCATAGCGTCGTTTGGAATACCAAGCAGTTCATCGCTAACAGCAGGCTCAGCTTGTTCCACTATTTCTTTGTTTTTTAATATTTCTTTACAAACCTGTTCGGGGGATTCTGTTCCTTCATATTGAACAAAATAAGACCTAAGTAAAGGTTCTTCTTTGAGGATTATTTCTTCTAAATTAAGCTTATGCAAAGGCTGTGAATTAATATAAAGCGGATTCATCGTAAAGCTTTGTTCGGGTTTAAGAAAAGCTTCAATTTTCACTGAATTGATTTTTTTTAAAAAATTATTGATAAAATCCAATGAATAATTTTCTCTGAATTTTATCATTATTATGTTCGAAAAAACTGGATTGTCCCTGCCAATTTTTTGATCAGGTTCTAAAACCTGTGTTTTATTAGCAAGTATCTGGTAAAAATTAAATAAAAGGAATAAAATTAGCAGAATATTTATAATTATTATCTTATCAAATATTTTTGTTTTCATCAGTTTATGTTAGATATTTTATTGAAAAAATTATTACTTTAAATTCATTTATTAAAAAAAAATAAAATA
>CALHRB010000199.1 GCA_938038165.1 Candidatus Kapaibacterium sp.
ATTGGTTTTTGTGAATTGAATGAGCCTGCGTGTATATCAGAAAGTTGAACTAATCTTAATCCGTCAAATGATTCAGGCAAATTAAAAAGTGGAATTTCACTTTTGTGTATCTGAAAATCATAAGTAGTAGTAACCATGCCATGAGCGACCATAAAGTAAGGAATTCCAGCTATTGACCATCCTGCCATTTTTAAAACTTTTCTTCGATTAAAGCTATGATTCATTTCAAGCGATTCATCTGCATCTTTTTGTTTTTCATTGATTTTACTTGGATAATCTATGTTAATTTGCTTCTTTTCTTCTGAATAATTACGAATATTTTGAAAAAGTTCATTATCATTTTTTGGAATTTGCCGGAAATTGTGATTTCCTTTAAATTTATTTAGAATGAACTTTATTAAATCTTTGATAATTAATACTGGGGAAATAACAATTTTTGGGAGGTACCAAATAGCAGTTGTTAAGTAAAGATATTTTTCTATCTGGTGTGGCATTCTGTCGATTATTCTCATAATTAAAGAGTAAATTGAAACAGCAAAAACAAAAATGCCGATAGCCCAGATTATTTGATAAAACAATTTGTTCCATTTATGTTCTTTGATAAATTTTGTCCAGCTTTTTAAAAAATATAAGTCAAAAATATAAAGCAAAAACGAAACTGCTATTATAAATGGCAAATATTTGTGTGTATCCATATTTCAACTAATTAACTTGATTTATCGTTTATTTGACGTATTTTTTTTTTAATTCTTTTACAAAGGAAATATTATGGCTGCAACAGAATCTAAAATGATTCCTCTTGGAACAAAAGCACCTTTTTTTAAATTAAAAGATGTTTTATCAGACAGATTATTATCACTTTATGAGCTTAAATCAGATATTGCAACAGTTATTATGTTTATTTGCAATCATTGTCCGTTTGTAAAACATATTAATAAAAAATTAGTTGAAATATCAAATTATTACCTTGAAAAAGGGGTATCGTTTCTCGGAATAAATTCTAATGATATAATAAATTATCCCGAAGATTCTCCGGAAAATATGATAATTCAGGCTAAAGAACTTGGATATAAATTCCCTTATCTTTTCGATGAAAATCAAGATGTTGCACAAGATTACGATGCGGCTTGCACACCTGATTTTTATATTTTTGATAAAGATCTAAAACTTGTTTATCACGGTCAATTTGATGATTCCAGACCAGGAAATAATATATCAGTAACCGGGAATGACTTATCAAATGCTCTGGAAGCAATTCTAAATAATCAACCGGTCAATCAAGATCAAAAACCCAGTATCGGCTGTAGTATCAAATGGAAGAATAATTATTAATCATTTATGAGCGATAAGAAAAACAAAATAAAAGAAATAAAACTTGCTGACAGAGTTCTTACTTTGATATCCAAAAATGGAAAATTCAGAGCGGGGGTAATAAAAAGCTCAAATATATCAAAAAAAGCTCAGTCAGATCATAATCTCCCTCCTATGCCTGCAGCTCTTCTATCTCGATTATTAACTGGGGCGTCTTTAATGGCTGCATTTTTAAAAGGGGAAGAGAGAATAATACTTGAAGCAAACGGCTCTCAATCAATAAAGAAAATTTTTGCCGAAGCGATACAAGTGGGTGAAGTTAGGGGTTTTGTCGATTTTGAATTAAAAGACGATTCCGGCACAAATATCACTGACTTTTTAGGTGACGGATTGTTCAAGGTGTCCAAGATTCTATATGATAAAGCCGAACCAATTATCGGAATTGTTAAACTTAAAAAAGGTGATATTTCTACTGATTTAGCCTATTACTTTCAAAAATCTGAACAGATACCAACTGCTGTTTTATTGGATGTTAGTTTAAATAACAACGGATTAATCGAACATTCTGGTGGATTAATTCTTCAGGCTATGCCGGGTGCAAATGATAAAGATATTGTAGATATTAATGATAAGCTGAAAAATAGTCCTGAAATAACTGAGCTAATCAATAATGAAATGACTATTGAGGAAATTACTCGAATACTAATCCCTTTTGATTATGAAATTCTTAAAAATTATAGGGTTGATTTTTTCTGTCGTTGCTCAAAAGAAAAGTTTATTTCGAAGCTTCTAACACTTGGAATTGATGAAATTAAAAGCATGAAGAAAAATAATCATAATGAGTTAATTTGCATTTATTGCAATAAACATTACTATCTTGAGGATAGAGACTTCGACAGGCTGATAAATGATTTGAAAGCTTCCGAGAATTAATTATTGACAAAAAAAGAAAGTTGACTTAAATTAAAAGAGGCTGTTCTAGCAAAGATAACAGCCTCTTTTTTTAATTATTTTCTCGAATACCACGAGATATCAAGTTGACGTGCAGCCAGAGCATCATCAACTCTTTTCACAGGTGTATTATACGGCGAGTTCTTGACGAACTCAGGATTTTCTCTTATTTCTTGAGCGATTTTAATCATAGCATTTGCAAAAGCTTCAAGATTTTCTTTTGTTTCTGTTTCTGTTGGTTCAATTAGCATAGCCTCGTGTACAATTAATGGAAAATAGACAGTTGGAGCATGAAAACCATAGTCCAAAAGCCTTTTTGCTAAATCTTTAGTAGAGGCACCGTCAGATTTTTGTTTGTCACCACTTAAAATAAATTCGTGCATACAGTATTCGTTGTATGGAACTTCAAAATCATTTTTAAGAAGATGGAATAAATAATTAGCATTAATAATTGCATTTTTACTAACTTCATAAAGACCTTTTGCTCCATGCATCCTTATATAAGTATATGCTCTAACTAAAACTCCAAAATTTCCGAAGAAGGAGTGCACTTTACCAATAGATTTGGGGATGTCCTCATTCAAATAATATGTCCCATTTTGTGAGAGTATCTGCGGTAAGGGAAGATAGGGGACTAACTTTTCACTGACACAAACTGGTCCAGCTCCGGGACCTCCACCACCATGAGGTGTAGAGAAGGTTTTATGAAGATTAATATGAACGCAGTCGAAATTCATATCACCAGGTCGAACAATGCCAAGTAAAGCATTAAGATTTGCTCCGTCCATGTACATAAGTCCACCGCATCCGTGAATTAATTTTTCAATTTGTGAAATATTCTTTTCGAAAAGACCCACTGTGTTAGGATTAGTTAACATAAATCCAGCCACATCATCGCCACAATTTTTTTCCAAGTCTTCAACATCAACTCTGCCATCAGGATTTGATTTTATATTAATGATTTCAAATCCGCCAATGGAGGCTGAAGCTGGGTTTGTCCCATGAGCTGAATCAGGAATTAAAATTTTTTTCCTCTTTAAATCACCTCTATCAAGATGATAAGCTCTAAACATAAGAATACCGGTGAGTTCGCCATGGGAACCGGCAGCTGGTTGAAGACTTACTCCTTGCAAACCAGTAATTTCTTTGAGAGCTTCACCTAATTCAAATATTAGCTTCAAAGCACCCTGTGCATTTTTTTCATCAGAACAAGGATGCAGGTTTGCAAATCCTTCGAGGGAAGCTGTCTTTTCGTTAACTTTAGGATTATATTTCATTGTGCAAGAGCCAAGAGGATATAAGCCTTGATCAATGGAATAATTATAATGAGATAGCCGAACAAAGTGTCGGGCTATTTCGTTTTCACTTACTTCAGGGAAGTCAAGAGCACTTTTTCTATGAAAATGTTCGGGTATTTCTTTGTTGAAATCGCTCAGAGGAACGTCATTTTTTGGTATAAAATGACCCTTCCTGCCGGGATTACTTTTTTCAAAAATTAGTTTTTCCATAATCAATTCATTAATAAGTCAATAAAGTATCTGTTTCTTTTTTAATTTTTTCTAAAGCTTCTTTTGCAGCAAATTGTTCAGCTTGCTTTTTACTTTTACCAATTCCTGTACCCATCATTTCCGAATCAACCAACACACCAACAAGAAATTCTTTGTTGTGGTCCTGACCGGTTTCATCCAATACCATATATTTTGGGGGTTCCTTTCCCATTGATTGGACAGTTTCCAATAACAAGCTTTTATAAT
>CALHRB010000200.1 GCA_938038165.1 Candidatus Kapaibacterium sp.
ACCACCGATTTTGAAAAATGGGTTGAAACAATACCCCCGGCCTGGTCAGCTGATAGATTTGTTGTGCCATTCTCATCAGTCAGAAACGACAGCATCAGAAGTTCATTTATTATCGGTTTAAAACCGGCAGGTAATAAATTATACATGGCAGCGGGCGGTAATTTCAAAGCAAGTGAAACCGACACTAAAAATGTTCCGGCATTCTCTGTTTCTACTGATAATGGTATAACCTGGTCAGAATTTGATATAATGCCCTGGTCAATTATTCAAGTCTACTCAACTGGGTTACAAGTCGATCACAATGCCATTGGACTTGGTTTTTCAGACTTTGCGGTTTTTGACAATGGTAATGTTAGTTTTATAGCAACTTTGAATGAGGACACAACAAAAACATTTAGACTTTATAGCGAAGCCGTTCATCAGATAGTTGAAATTTACAAGGAAGGCAGCACATGGGGCATTAGAAAAATTGCTGATGTAAGCGGATATGTTCTGGCTTATTTAGGTGCAAGCTCAAACAATCAAATGGGTGGCGAGGAAATGATTGCCAGAACTGTTGACGGAGAATATATTTTAGCTAAGTGGGTTGATTTTATTGATGCAATTGATCAGCAAGGGAATATTATTAAAAATTATACTACTGATATTTTAGCCGCAGTAAGACAATCCGGCTCAGATAGATGGGGCAATGTTATCAACGTAACCGAAAGTGAAATATATGACAGAATTACATGGATTCCTAATGTTCTTCCAAACAATTTAACTGACGTTCCAATACTTAAAGTTGAAACTATTCCAAATCCATCAGATGATCCAATTGCCGCCAGAAACAGACAAAGAACTTTAGAAACTGAACCGCAATACGTTGTTGTTGGCAATTTTGATGCTACTTTGAGTCTTAGTGTTGACGAACCTTATCAATCAAATCCTTTAACAGTTCAGGGAATTTATCCTAATCCTTCAACCAGTGATTGCAACATTGATTTCTATCTTCCCAACAATGCCGATGTCAAAATTGAATTATACACTTTATTAGGCCAAAAAATAAAAGTAATCGCTAACGAATACATGACAGGCGGAATTAAATCTGTTAGAATTACTACCACTGGTCTTCAATCGGGAGTATATACAGTTATGCTAACAGTCAAAGGTCAGACATTTATGCAAAAATTAAATATTATAAATTGATAAACAAATATAATTAGTTCAAATAAGGAGAAATGATGCGAAAAATTCTGTTACTCATTACGTTGCTGTCCTTTATTGTTCCTTACAGCTTATCAGCAGGAATTTACGGAACGATTAAAGGTAAAGTTACTGATGCTGAAGGTAATCCATTGATAGGAGCATCAGTCGTTGTCGAAGGAACCCGATTGGGTGCCATAGTTAAAGGTGATGGAACATTTACAATTTTAAATGTTAACCCGGGAACATATAACATCAGAATAACCTATACCGGCTATCTTACGTTTGAAAAAAGAATAAGCGTTTCAGCAGATATCGTTACCGATATAAATGCTGTTCTAAAAATGAAAGAAGAAGGTGTAACCACTAAGGAAATTGAAGTTGTTGCCAAAAAAATGGTTGAAAACACAGCCGTTGGCTCCAACAGAATGGTTTCAAGCTCTGACCTGACAACTGTTGCCAGGGAAGGTGTTACTGCTGTAATCGGATTAAGTGCCGGTGTATTTAACAGCGGCAACGGTTTCAATATTCGCGGAAGTAGAGAGACAGAAACACAAATCAGAGTTGACGGACTTGATGTTGGCAATCAGTTTACAGGTGGTTTTGGTGCTTCCGGTCTATCCTATTTCCCCATGGTAAGTAGCTTTGCTGTTGAAGAAGTTCAGGTTCTTACCGGCGGATTTTCTGCCGAATATGGCGATGCTCTCGGTGGTATTGTTAATACAGTTGTAAGAACCGGAAGAACTGACAGATACGACGGCTTTATTCGATGGAGAACCGACGTTGCACCCCTCTGGGGAAGTCAGAATGAAAAACTGAAACTAATAAGGGAGGGTAACCGATACAAAGCCATTAATGATGGTCCCGGTTATAAACTTCAAGGACCCGGTCAGCATAAATTTGAATTCGGAACCGGCGGTCCAATCCCAATTTTAGATAAATCAACATATTATCTTACTGGCTCTTATCAATTCGAAAAACACCTTAGCAACAGTTACGAAATTTATGATCCTGATGGCAATAATGTTGGAATTCAGCCTAATAACCGTTCGTGGGTCAAAAACATTACCGGAAGATTAAAATTTGCTTTCATCGAAAATATTGATTTTATCGTCGGAGGCTCTTTCGGTATGACCAATTATGAAAGTTCAGGTTGGGGATGGCGTTATGCAAACGATCCCGGTCAAGCTGTTGATCAAAAATATTATGACAATGGACTTGTTCCAACTTCTTATAATCCCGTTGGAGTGCCTGAAAGAGTTGCCAAACAACCTGTTGTCAACAACTTAATACTAAATGCAATGGTCAGGATAACTCACAGACTATCACAAAATAGCTTCTATGAATTCACAATTTCGAATACATCGAATAACGACGAAACCTCTAAAAGGCAAAGCTTCGAAGATCCTGGTTTCTTCACAGGATTTGACCTCTGGTATCCTCAGGACAACGTAAAAGTTCAAACCGGAGGAATCATTGACGCTGGCAAAGACAAAGTAATTGATCAATATACACCATTGACAAAAATCCAATTTTCAAAAGACGGATATTTGAAAGCAGATTTCCCGATAGTTCATCCAATGACAGGATACCTCGAAGGAGCTTCTTCATCTCAAGGTTCGAACAACGCCTATGGATTGGTCGGATATTTTGTTCAACACGGAAATAGCCGAGCATTTGAATTTCGTAAAGGTAATTACTGGCAAATTGACGGCAGTTATAACCTCTTTTTAACCGGACAATTCCAACATATGTTCAAAGCTGGCTTCGAAATGAGACTTTATCAAATCAGAAGGCACGAGAACAGCTTACCTTGGGACGCCAACCCATTCTTTGACGTTTATACTGATGAATGGGGTGGTAATTTATATGCCGATAATCAGGTTGTTTTTGACAAAACAAGTAAGCCATACAAACCTACAAGACTTTCAGCTTATGTTCAGGATCAAATAACATACAAAGGTATTATCATAAGCCCTGGCTTGAGGTTTGATTATTTCAATCCAAATTCAGATTACAGACTGCCTTCAAGAAACTTTGTATCAATCACAGCTGATACCGGTTTTGCCAAAGCAGATTCAAAGTTGCAGATTAGTCCCAGAATAAATGTTACTTATCCTATAACCGATAGATCAAACATTACACTTGCATACGGATTATTCTTTAAAATGCCCGAAATGCAATATATGTACGACGGATTTGGCATTGCTCAGCTTCGTGGAAACCAAAATCTTGGCGATCCCAATATGGAAGCACAGAGATCAAATCAATATATGATTGCTTATAATAATCAGTTGACTGACGATTTTGCTTTCGATGTTTCTGCTTATTACAAAGATATTTATAATCAGGTCGGTATGAGATATGTTGCAACCACCCCCCAACCTTTTTATCAATATTCGGTTTCTGAATACGGTAATGCCCGAGGTTTGGAATTTACATTAAGAAAACGACCCACTGACCACTTTGGATTCAGCTTAAATTACACTTTGAGTTCAGCGTCCGGAACATCATCAGGACCGGGTGACAACTATTTAAGACCAACTGATCCTTACACTGGATTACAAGCATTCCCACTATCAGACTTCCCGCTTTCATTCGACAGACGACACAGAATCAATCTAATATTCAATTTAGTTTGGGGACAAGACGAGGGACCATCAATAGCTGGTATTAAATTACTCGAAAACACAAATATTAATTTATCTGGCTTCTTCCAGACAGGAACACCCTACACAAGGTTAGACAGGGCAGGAAATCCAATTGGTGAATTCAATGCGGAAAGACAACCTTCCAGATGGTCAACCGATTTAAGATTTTCAAGAACATTTTACTTAAGAGATTGGTTTGGAACAGGTGCAGGAAGCACAGCAATCGAATTCTTCTTTGATATTACCAATTTGCTTAATAATACTCAAGTTGCCGGCTATTTTGCAAGAACTGGTGACCCCGATGATGACGGTATAAATTTCTATAGACCTGTTACTGATTTTGGAAGTACTCCTTATTACAAAGAAGCAACTTTCGGACGCTCTGAATCAATTGCATCCGATCAATATGACTTATATGGCAATAGATTTTACAGCGAAAAATCGGACTTTGACAAAAATGGTATAGTTACTCAACAAGAAAAATTCCTGTCATTTTCGAGATACCTCGAAGATGTAAGAAAATTCCGCGGTAACTATCAAGCACCTCGTCAGGTTTGGCTTGGATTTATGTTTAGATTCTAAATTAATAAAAATTGATAATAATAATGAATTATATAGGTGTCAATTATGTATAAAATAAAAAACAAGATCAAATTAATTTTGATGCTGATGTCCTTCCTTGTATGTAATTCAGTTCTTTTCGCATTGCCAAAGGACTACAATCCTGCTAATAAGGAAAAAGGCGACGAATTACTAAGAAAATATGAAAGAGTCTTTGATTTGCAAACGAATACTGTTAGTAATATTCAATTTTATACCACAAATTATGGTATTTTCGGTTTGAATATAGACAGGAACGAAGGTGGTGGAGTTTGGCCCCGAGGCTCTTTGAATCAGTACATTTTTGGTGGAGGTATATGGTTTGCCGCAATTAAAAACAGACCCGACGGAACCCCAAAAAAGTATTGCGAAATTTCATACAACCCTAATAATGGACGTTCGTGGATGGTTCCCGGCAGAATAGAAGACGGAACACAACTCGACCAATCTGATATTAAAAAATACAGAACATTTTTCTCAACTGATTTCAGAAGAGGTGACGGAAAACCTTTGAATCCCGATGACGGTTCTAACTGGCCCATCTGGGACACCAATCCTTATCCGGATACTCTGAAAGTTGACAGATATCTTGGTCATTTTGTTTACGATGAAAATACACGAAACAAAACATCTTATCCGAAAGGACCGGCTTTTATCTCAGGCGAAGATATTTTTGCTACTTTCAAAGATACTGACTTGAATTATTTTGATGGTGGTTACGGATTGAGAGCACCAGAAGGTTATCCCCTGAAACTTCAGTTTGAACAGATCATCTATTCCTGGGGTTTTGGCGAATATCGTGATTTTATCTTCATCAAATACGATATTATAAACAAATCCGAAGATAATCTCCTTGAGTGTTGGATGGCTCCTGTTATGGATATTGATATAGCAAGAAGACCTTTGACTCAGGCAGGTGCAGCAAACGACAGAGTTCGCTACTACGACGAAGATCCAAGCAAAAACCTTGCGATTCAATGGACTAATGGCGATCAGGGTGAGCAAGGTAATGGCTTCGGTTATTTAGGATTTAAATTTTTGGAAAGTCCTGCCGTTGACAATCAGGGCTGGGTAAGAAAAGATAAAAGATCTTATTCAGTTGACGAACAGCTTGGCTTAAAGACTTTCAGAAACTGGAACATAGCTGACGACCCCAATGATGACGACCAAAGATATAATTTTCTCTCATCCCGCAGAACCGATGGTGATGATGGACCCGGAGACAAAAGGTTTATGATGGCAACGGGCCCTTTCAACATTCGTCCTGGTGATACTGTCAGAGTTGTTGTAGGAATGATATTGGCAGCTCCTGCAGTCAAATCTGAAGCAGACGGTTCCAAGGAAGATGTTCAAGGTTTGATTGCAAAAGCCGACTTTGCACAGCAAGTTTATGACAATAATTTTAGAGCACCCTCCCCGCCAGATCGTTCAGTTATTACCAACTGGGAACCTCTGAACAATGCTATCAGGATTTCCTGGGACAGTACTGCCGAAATATCCTCAGATTTTTACGAAAGAGGAATGGATTTTATGGGCTATAGACTATATAGAGCAAGAAGAACAAATTTAGATACTTTTGACGTGGATAAAATTACTCAAAATGCACAATATTCTCTTGGTAAAGGTCCCTTTGGCTGGAAGGAAATTGCATCATGGCAAATGATTTCTCCATTCTATAAGTCAGTTTGGAGAGCCGGTCTTGATCAGAATAACACTTCTTCTCCTTTCATTGACTCAATGAGAATAGTTGGACCGGTTCTCTTCCCACAGCCCGATTCGTTTGCTATAAAAGTAATGAGAGTAGGAAGAGGAATGAAACTAGCACCCGAAAGATGGGTTATGCAAGCTTTCAACTCGAATATTCCTGTTATTGGTGGCATTGATACTGCTATTCTCTCTTATCCGTGGAATAAATATTATGCTAAATTTATGCCTAAAAAAGTTATAGGACTTTATCATAATCCGTTTATTCCAAATCCAACAAGGAATGAATTGCTTGATAGTATAACTATTGGGACAATTTACCTTAACAGAGCTTTACTATTATATAACCCCTTACTTTGGAAAAAAGAAACAACTAATATTTTGCCCGGTGACACAGCGGCTTTAAGGGCTAATCCAAAAGTTGGGCAATTTGTTTACTTATTGGACTCATATAAAAATGTAAGTGTCAATAATACCAGCTATCTGACGGTTGATAGGATGTATCCAATACCACCTGATATCGCGATGAGAGATACTAACCATGTCAGAGCGGCTCTTGATTCAGTTTATAGCTACATCAGGCGTGGTTTGATCAAGAGCGTTGAATTTCCTGATTTTGAGCAATCAGAAAAAGCCAAAAATGAAGTCATCGTTCCATACATGCGGGAGTTAACCAACAACAGAACATTTATTGATATTGGCGACGATAATCGAGATGCAAGCATTTCTTATGATGATGACCCAACAAAAACAGAAAAACTACTGAATAATGTTGATTACTATTATAAAATATTAGCATACGACGAAGGTGATTATTATCAACCTACGCCCACCAAGTTAAACGATGCTTTCCCCGGTTTACCAAACCTGATAACTGCACATCCAAGAGCAGCATCTGTCGGCGAGGATGCCAAGGCAGAAGTTGTTTTCGTTGACTCTGCAAAAATCGGTGGCTTATACAATTTCAAATTCTTCCCGATAGATCAAGAAAGATTTAATCAAGAGTTCGCCGGGCATACCCTCGAACTCGAATTTCAGCCAAGATGGGATCTGGCAAGAATAAGATTTCTTAATGAAACAAATGACTTCAATATTGGTTTCTACTATCGCAGAATAACTCTCACAGATTCCAATACAAACAAGGTTCTTTTCGATGGCATTACAATGTTCGAAGAAAATCCTTGCAGATTTACCTATAGTAATGCTTTCACCGAAGATGCTAAATCCTGGTTTTTCTCATCAAAACCAATTGTTGATACCGTTAAAGGCGATTCAATCACGTTTATGGACAGATACAACCGGGAAGTTATTCAAAGAACAAGCTTTTTCTCCACTGGAGACTTTGGTCAAAGAGGATATTGTTATGCATTTTCTTCTATACAACCTGCATACGGAACCCTTGGATTCAGCTTTAATTATTCAATGCAACAATATGGCGGTATGTTAAGACCAGACTCTAATTCAATCAGAATAAGACATAATAAAACTCCAATAAATTTAATTGACGCTGATGGCTGGGATACAACCAAAATCTTTACAACTCAGATTGTTGATTTTGAAACATTCAGACAAGAATTTATAGGATATACTCAGGATACAACGCCAGTTTACCAGAGATTCGGAAGACCTTTTTATGCGAGCTTTAATAATGGACCTGCAACTTACAGGGTTAAATTCACCAAAGGTGGCGTTGAACCCATGACATTAGTTTGGGGACGAGGATCAAACAGATTCACCAACAAATTTAATGTTCCTTATCTTAACGTTGAAATCGAAAATGTTATATCCTACAACCGTCCTTCTGAAAGAGGTGTTGATTCAGTTCCGGTGAGATATCCGGGACTAATTGAACATTACCCTATTGATACAGTATCAGGATATGTATATTATCCAAAGCCCAGCACTTTGGGATTTAAATCTCACGAATTTCTGAACAAATATAATCTTTCCGCATACGCATGGGTTAATGGAAGACAGTCTAACAGAAGACAAGACAGAGCAGCTCAACAGGCAAATATTGCTAACGTCTTCCCGGCAACACAGGACGCTTATGTTGGCACTCAAGGCAGATATTATTTGTCAGCCATTTCAGAAGACTCAAAAGACACTGTTGATTTTACTCATATAATTATTTTATCTGGATGTCAATTTGCATTTGACTATGCCAATAAAGGGGGTAGATTTGCTAACCTGACTGAATGGGAAAGAGTGGATACTGTTTATATCAGAGATAATAACGGTAATGTTATTGACAAAAAGACTTATGCTTATGGCGAAGACTTTAAAGAAGGCGAAGAAATTACTCTTAAGGTTATTGGTGGTGCATTGGGCTTACCCTTGCCCGGTGCCAAGGTTAAAGCAAGAATATCACCAATTGATAACAGCGGAACAAAAGTTACCGATTCCCAGATGGATAAGATTAGAGTGGTTCCTAATCCATTCTACATTAGTCATCAGGGGGTAAAATCACCATACGATACAAAAGTTTACTTCACGAAGCTACCTAAGAGATGTACTATTGATATTTATACTACAACAGGAGATTTAATTAGAAGCCTCGAACATGATGAATTCACATCTCCTGAACCAGACAAGGCTGCAGTTGAAGTTTGGGATTTACTCTCGAAAAACAAACAGAGAATTCAAAGCCAGACTATGATTGCAGTCATCAAAGCTCCAAATGGTGCTCAGACAGTTCAAAAGTTCACAGTTGTTGTTGGTGGTTTCAGACTTATACCTGAATAAATTAATTTTGCTGTCTGTCCTCATTAAAGACAGACAGCATTAATAAACAAATTATGAGGAGTAAATAAATGAAAGACAAAAAAAGAATTTTAATAATTACACTAATTGCTATTTTGTTCTCTTATAATTCCTACGCTCTGGACGATATAACATCAGGTTCTTCAGGAGGGGAATTTTTGAAAGTCGGTGCCGCAGGCGCCCAATTTCTTAAAATTGGTGTTGGTGCAAGAGGAACAGGAATGGCAGGAGCCTTTGGCTCTCTGGCAAATGATCTGACTGCAATCCATTGGAATCCGGCTGGAATTGCAGACATCAAAGGTATGTCCGGAAACTTTAACTATACTCAGTGGTTCGCGGGATTTAAACACAGTTTTGCAGCCTTTGCATTACCGGTTGGTGATAATTTCACAGCTGCTGCACACGTAATCTCTTTTAGCAGTGATAAAATTGAAATCACTACATTGGAAAGACCTCAGGGAACAGGCTTGTATTATACTGTTAATGACATTGCCTTGGGTTTATCATTCGGTGGATATCTAACAGACCAGTTTTCCTTTGGAATTACTGCAAAATTAATCAACAGTGCTTTCAGCTCAATATCCTCAAGTGGATTTGCATTCGATGTCGGCACTATGTACGAAACGGGAATTCAAGGAATTAAACTTGGCTTTTCAATTCACAATCTTGGGACTGAGCAAACTTATAGCGGTCAAGCCCTTGCAACAGCAAGAAAACTTTATGATGCTATGAATGCAGCCCCATTGGATGTTGTTTATGTTGCAAATTCATTCTCAATTCCCCTGATCTTCCGCGCCGGCGCTTCTTCGACTCTTATTGAAGATGATATGAACAAACTTATAGCAGCACTCGATTTCGTTACCCTCTCTGACACGCCCGAGCAATTTGCATTAGGTCTCGAATATACCTACAAAGGCTTTCTCTCTCTTCGAGGAGGTTACAGAATAGGACAGGATCAATTCAATTTAGCAGGTGGAATTGGTTTGAATTACGTCGGCGGTGGTTTCATCGGTCAGCTTGACTACTCAATTAATCCAACCAAAGATTTGGGATTAGTCAACAGATTAAGCGTTAATGTTGGTCTAAAGTAATTAATCTGCAATTTCGTTTCTAATGCCGTTGGATGATTGTCCAACGGCATTTTTTATAAAGATAAAATTATGAAAATCTTATTGGTGATATTGTTTTTTTCTCTCCAGCTTTTCAGCCAGAATGTGCCTTTAGACATTGGGGGGTCTTTGTTCAAATATGATGAAAATCATAATCTATTTGAATTTTATTATTCATTCAACGAAAAGTTCCTCCATTACATAAATGATAATAATAAAATCAAAGGCGAACTTTTTTTTGATTTGGAAATATTTCAAAACGATAGTATCTATGATAAAAAGCAATGGATTGTTGAACATTCATTGAGCAATAAAACCGATAACCTGCAAAAAGAATTGATCGGACAAAAAAACTTTCTTCTGCCAATTGGTAATATAAAATTCAAATTATATGTCAGAGATCTAAACGACTCAACAAACATTTCAAATGTCGATTTTATTATTCAATCAAGAAAATTCAACACTATTGAAATTGATTTGAGTGATATATTGATTGCATCTAAAATTGAAGAATTAAAACCAGAATCAGAAAGTCTCAACAAACTATTTATCAAGGATCCCTTTGTTATTATACCAAACCCTTCTTCCCAAATAACAGATACCAATCCAAAACTAAACATTTATATTGAGATATATAATGCCAAAAAAAGCGGAAATGACTCAATTAGACTGACTTTTGACATAACTGACCCAATGAACAAATATTTTTTCTCTTATAAAAAAACAAGAAAAGCAAAGAATGATGAAATTGCTGATGTCATGGATATTGATTTAAAAGGTATTCCAAGCGGTGTTTATTT
>CALHRB010000201.1 GCA_938038165.1 Candidatus Kapaibacterium sp.
GATGAATACGAAAAGAAATGAAAAAAGAATTCCTTCCTCAGAAAATTTGTGTCGTCTGTAAAAGACCGTTTCACTGGCGAAAGAAATGGGAGAAAGTCTGGGATGAAGTGAAATACTGCAGTGATAAATGCAGAAGAAACAAACCTACCACAAAGTATCAAATCTCTTAATAGTGATGTGCAATATCAGAATTATCCTAAGCCATTAAACTCAAGCACAAAAATCAGTTGGCAGTCGCCAGTAGGCAAGCGGAATTTATTTTTATCAGTTACTTGTCTCGGCTTTGCAAAGCAAAGACGGAAAAGCAGGTTCATTTGTTGAAACAAAGAAGATGATACTAATCAAATAATAACCAATCATATTTATTCCTTAAGCCCTTGTCAGATTAAAAATTGGCAGGTTTTTTTTGTTTTTGAACTGAGAGCTATTTATTTTTTTACTAGGAATGAGCATATCTATTTTTAATCAAGAACACACGGATGAAATTCATAATTGAAATAAAATATCTTTTACTTTTAATATTCATTTTACTACAAACCTCGGTTATTTCTCAGTATGTTCAACCGAAGTTCGAGCATTATTCTGTTAGCAATGGTTTGTCAAGCAACCAAATATCAAGCATCATTCAGGATAGTAAGGGATTTTTATGGGTCGGAACAGAAGATGGATTAAACCGATTTGATGGATATACATTTAAAATTTACAGAAATAAACGAGGTGATAATCATTCGCTTTCAAACAATTTCATCTGGTCTCTTTTTGAGGATAAAGATGGAATAATATGGATAGGAACAGACGGCGGCGGATTAAATAAATTTGATCCAGTAACAGAAAAGTTTGAAAGGTTTCTAAACGATAAAGAAATACAAAATACAATAAGCTCCAACATAGTACAGAATGTTTTTGTTGACAGCAAAAATAATCTGTGGGCAAGCACTTGGGGAGGCGGATTAAATTTGTATGATAGAAAAACAAATTCATTTAAAAGATTTCAGCATAATCCTAACGATGATAAAAGCATCGGTAGTGACAAAATCTTTTTTGTGTTTGAGGACAGCAAATCGAGAATCTGGATTGGCACAGAAGAAGGCGGGTTAAATTTATTTGAAGAATCATATCAATCCTTTAACAGATTCAAACATAAACCATCAGATAAAAAATCAATTAGCGCTGATAATGTAACATCAATGCTTGAATTAAATGATGGAGTTTTTTTAATTGCTACTGCCGGAGGCGGGTTAAACAAATTTGTTTATGAACTCAATGAGTTTACCCGAATTAACACAGGAAACTTTAAAAATATCTGGAAAATATTTAAGGACAGCAGTGTGTTGATTTGGGCAGGTTCATCGGTATCTGAAGGAATTTTTGTTTTAACTTCTGACCTTGGCAGATTTGATATACTTAAGCACAATAAACTAATACCCAATTCAATTTCATCTAACGATGTCAGAACTTTTTATGAAGATAGATCAGGTGTGCTGTGGATTGGTACTGTTGCCGAAGGATTGAATAAAATTGATAGAAAACCTAAAAGATTTTTGCAGTTGAATGATTCTAATTCGGCTCTACCGGATAATTATGTATTTGCAATTGAGGAAGACCAATCCGAAAACATCTGGATCGGAACTTATAATGGAGGATTGATAAAATTTAATCCGGCTAACAAATCTTTTAAGACTTACAAACACTCAATGAATAAAAACGGAAAACTACACGGAGAGATTATCCGTTATTTATATAAGGACAGCAAAAATAATTTATGGATAGGCACTTATTACGGAGAATTGAATAAATATAATCCTATGAACGACAATTTTGATTATATCAATCTTGATATAAATAAAAATAATCTAAGTGCAAATCTGGTAAGAACTATTTGCGAGGATTCAGAAGGGCTGCTGTGGTTTGGAGCTATTGGCGGCGGCGGATTGACTTCCTATAATCGGGTTACGAATAAATTTGAACATTATTATTCTTCATCGGGAGATAATAATAAAATAAGCGGTGATGATATTACATCAATTTGTGCGGATGGTCTTGGAAATTTATGGATTGGAACTTACAGCTTTGGTTTAAATAAGTTTGATAAAAAGACAAATACATTTAAGCATTATTTCAGAGAAGAAAATAATCCTTCATCACTATCGGATAATATCATAACTGATTTATTGATAGATTCAGAAGGAAATCTTTGGATTGGTACATATTCAGGAGGATTATGCAGATATAATTATGATTCAGATAATTTTGAAATATTTTCTGAGGAGAACGGATTTGCTTCAAACTCAGTTTTTGGAATACTTGAAGATGATAATAAAAATTTGTGGTTAAGTACATCGCGTGGAATAACAAAATTTGGTTTTACAGATTTCGAAGTGAAAAATTTTGATCAAATGCACGGGGTTCAAAATCCGGAGTTTAATCCTTCAGCAAGATTAAAAACCAAATCGGGTTATATGTATTTTGGAGGCATCGAAGGTATCACATATTTTCATCCGGATAGTGTAACTCAGGAAACATATCAGTCAAATGTTTCTTTAACTTCATTTAAATTGTTTAATGAAGAAGCAATTCTCCCCAAAAACATAGCTTATACAGACACCATCCAATTGAACTTTGATGAAAATATATTTTCCTTCGAATTTGCGTCTCTTGATTTTACATCACCAGAAAAAAACAACTACACTTATATGCTAGAGGGATTTGATCAGGATTGGGTGAATATTAAAAACAGGAGGTTTGTTAATTATACTCATCTTGATCCCGGTAAGTATATTTTTAAGATAAAAGGAAGTAATAGCGCCGGGGTGTGGAGTGAGTCGGAGGCACTAACTTTAATTATAAATCCTCCCTTCTGGATGACCTGGTGGTTCAGAGGTTTACTGATCGCTTTATTCATTTCCATTGGACCGATTATTTACTCCAGAAGAGTGAATTACTTGAAAAAAGAAACCCAGAAGCAGATGGATTTTTCAAAACAGCTTATTCAATCTCAGGAAGACGAGAGGAAAAGAATTGCCTCCGAACTACACGATAGTCTTGGACAGGATCTTCTGGTAATTAAAAATCTGGCACTGCTCAATAAAAACAAAGATGAACAGTTTGATGAAATATCCAAAACAGCAAGTTTGGCTCTTGATGAAGTTAGAAGGATTTCTTATAACCTTCATCCTTATCAATTAGACAGATTGGGATTAACAAAATCTATCAGTTCGATGTTTACTAATATTGAAAACGCATCTAAGATTAAATTCGATGTTCAAATTGAAAACGTTGATGGAATATTCAGTAAAGAAAAGGAGATTAATATTTATAGAATTATTCAGGAATGTGTAAATAATATCTTAAAGCATTCCGGTGCGAAGGATGCGAAAGTAGTTGTCAAAAAATTGGAAGATAATCTTGAAATCATAATTTCCGATGATGGAAAAGGTTTTAATAATGAAACTGTATTAATTGAATCAAGTGGATTGGGATTGAAGAATCTGAATAGCAGGGTTTTATTTCTCGATGGTGATTTGAAATTTAGTCGCAATGAAAAATTCAAAACACAGATAAATATTAAAATACCAATTAACTAAATGGATAAAATAAAAATTATAATTGCAGACGATCATCCTATGATGCGAAGCGGAGTTAAATCTGTTTTGCTTGCCGATCCGCAAATTGAGATTATTGCTGAAGCTAAGGACGGTGACGAAGCATTCAACCTGATTTTGAAGCATCAGCCCGATGTGGCTTTGTTAGATGTAGAGATGCCAAAGATAACCGGGCTGGAAGTCGTAAGAAGAATTCAATCAGAAAATGTTAAAACAAAAGTTATCTTCCTGACCATGTATAAAGCAGAAGATATGTTCAATGAAGCAATGGATTCGGGTGCATATGGATATGTTCTTAAAGAGAATGCTGTTGAAGATGTTCTTGAAAGTGTAAAGTCGGTACATCAGGGGAAGTATTACATCAGTCCTTTGATTTCAGATTATCTTGTGAAAAGGATAAATACGCAAAATGATTTAAAGTCAAAGACACCCTCCATAAATGATCTTACACAAACTGAAAGAAAAGTTTTAAAATTAATTTCACTCGATAAAACTACTCAGCAAATTGCTGATGAATTATTTATCAGTTACAAAACAGTAGAGAACCACCGAAACAACATTTCAAAAAAACTAAATCTTTCAGGTACGCACAGTCTCGTAAAGTTTGCGATAAAGAATAGAGAAAAATTATAGGCCTCCTCATCCCCCCTAAAGGAGGGGCATTCAAAAATGATAATTACGATTTAACCTAATTGAGTGGCAACTTTGAAGTCTCCCCCTTTGGGGGAGATTTAGAGGGGGCTGAGTGTTTCCACCTATATAAAATGAGTGCTCTCACCGATTTATTTCAAGTCAGCTTAAACCCATCTTTACACTGAAAATTACAAACGCTATGAAATTACTACTAGTTGACGACAACGACAGAATCAGAAAGATGATGAGAAGCATTTACTCTCCGCATTTTGATGAGATAATCGAATGTGATAATGGAGAATCTGCTGTTCGTGCTTTTGAAATAACTAATCCTGATTGGGTTGTAATGGATATTATGATGAAAAATATGAATGGGATTGAAGCAACGGAAAAAATTATAATTTCACATCCTGATGCAAAAGTAATAATTGTATCGCAATATAATGATGAAACAACCATTGACGCCGCCAAAAGTGCCGGTGCAGTCGGGTTCGTTAGTAAAGAAAATCTTTATAAGGTAATTGAAGTAATAAATAAAAATAACAAGGAGCAAAAATGAAAACATTCAACTTTACAATTATTTTTATTCTTCTAATCACTGCAACAGGTTTTTCCCAGGTAAAATACACCTATGTTGGAGGAGGCGGCATCTGGCAAAATCCTTCCAAATGGTCTCCAGCCGGTGTGCCGGGTATAGAGGATACTGCAATTGTTAATTCAGGGATATTAACTAACGATTCAACAGTCTTTGTAGCAAGTCTTTTTCAGAATGGAGGGACAATAAGTGGAAGCGGAGTATTAAATATTACTGATAGCTTATCATTTATTTCAGGTGTCCAAAGCGGCAGTGGAACTACAAGTTTGTCTTCATCTGCAAATGGAGTTATTAGCGGTGGTCAATTATCAAGAGCACTAATTAACGAAGGATATTTAATCTGGCAGGGAGGTAATGTTCAATTTAGCAGTGGGGCTGTTTTTACTAATAACGGTACTTTCGATGCGCAATCAGAATCATCAAGCTTTGGTTTTGGTGGCGGCGGTTCAATTATTAATAATGGAAATATTTTGAGAACAACAGGTGTGGGAACAGCTTCACTCTCAGTTCCTCTTACAAATAATGGAACTGTAAATGTAAAAAGCGGAGTTCTTCGAGCACAAAGGGATGTTTCTGGTAATGGTTCTTTTATTATAGACGCAGGAAACAGCTTTGTTTTAACCGGAGTCTCAAACACTCTTGGGGGAAACTCAATCAGCGGTGGTGGTATTTTTGAATTAAATAACAACACATTAACAATCTCTCCTGGTAATGTCATAGTTCAATCTGGCACAACATTTCTGCAGAGCGGAGGAACAATTACAGGAGACGCCGATTTGATAATTGAGGGGCTATTTGATTTTAAAAGCGGAATCCAGTCAGGAAATGGTACAACTAAAATTAGTACTACGGGTACTTGTTTAGCAGGCGGAACGCAGAGTAAACAATTCTCAAGAAATTTGCTAAATGATGGTATCATTGCCTGGAGCGGCGGCAATATAACATTCGGAGCTTCAAAAACTTTTACTAACAATGGCACTTTTAATGCAGAAATTGAATCGGGTTCACTCTATAATTTGGGTGGCGTATCAATAGTAAATAATGGAATATTTAATAGATCTACTGGTGGCTCAAATGTAACGATCGCACCAAAGTTCATTAACAATAACGAGCTGAAAATTTTTAGCGGAACAATGACCTTTAATGATTCGCTTATAAATAACAACTCCGGTAAGATTAAAGGTGTTGGTGTTTTAACTATGCCAAGTTTGAATAAGCTTTTGAACAAAGGAACTGTTGAACCTGGAAACGACATTGGTATTTTACAATTTAACGGATACTACTCACAAACACAGGGTGCATCACTAAAAATTGAAATTGGTGGTTTCGCTGCAGGAACTGAAAGGGACAGTGTTTCGGTAGTTGGCTCTGCAGTATTAAGCAGTGAGTTAAACATCGAATTCATTAATAACTTTGTTCCCACGGATGGTGATGTATTTTCAATAATGAGTTACACAAGCAGATCAGGAGAATTTTCGCAAGTAATCTTAAGCAATAATGTTAACGGTTATATTCAATACAACTCAAATGGTGCGCAATTAGTAATCGGCGACCCAAACTCAGTTGAAGGAGAATCTGAATTCAACAATTTGCCAGATACATTTCAGCTTGCACAAAACTATCCCAATCCATTCAACCCTAGCACCACGATTAGTTGGCAGTCGCCGGTTAGCAGTCATCAAACATTGAAAGTTTATGATATGCTTGGTAATGAAGTAGTCACATTAGTGAATGAATACAGAAATGCCGGAAGTTATGAAGTAACATTTGATGCTTCGAATTTAGCAAGCGGAATGTATTTGTACAGACTTCAGGCTGGCGACTATGTTGAAACAAAAAAAATGATCCTAATTAAGTAATCAACTAAAAGGGTATCAATGAAAACTTTACTAACATATTTAATTCTGATTTTTGCTGTTCAGTATTCATACTCCCAAATAGAACCTGAATGGGTTTTAAGGCATGAAGGGCAATATAGCCCAGATGTAGGAAACGATATTGCAGTTGATAATTCAGGTAATATCTATGTAACCGGTCAAATAGTGACTCAAACAACTTCAGCTGATTTTATTACTATTAAATATAATTCTGCCGGTGTTGAACAATGGGTTAAAACTTATAATGGAACAGGAAATTGGGCTGACATACCTGTAGCAATTACTATTGATAAGAATAACAATGTATATGTAACAGGTAGTAGTATGAGTAATTCCTGGAATTCTTATGAAAGAGATTATTTAACCATTAGATATAACTCTGATGGTGTGCAGCAATGGACAAAAAGATACAATGGACCTGGTGATTATACTGATGACCCAAAAGCAATTACAACAGATAATGCAGGTAATGTAATAGTAACAGGGTTTAGTTCTCGTTTCGATTCCAGCTTAAATATCTATCAAATTGATTATGCTACAATAAAGTACAGTACAAATGGGGATGAGGTATGGGTAAAAAGATATCAATCTCAATATGGTGGTTCTCAAGCCTATGGGGTTATAGTTGATAAATATGATAATATTTATGTTACCGGTGGAAGCAGTGGTGGGCAAAGTTATGATTATTTGACCTTGAAATATAGTCCTAATGGTGATTTAATCTGGATTCGAAGTTACAATGGTTTATACTCAGGTGTTGATCAAGCTATTGCCATTGGCACTGATACAGCTGGTTTTGTATATGTTACCGGAGAATCGCAAGAAAGTGAAACATTAACCACAATTACCACAATTAAATACAATTCAAGTGGTGCTGAGCAATGGATTAGAAAATTACCTTTGCCTCCAAATTACAATCAAGTAGTACCACATAAAATGAAAATTTCTGAAGAAGGAAACATTTTTATCACCGGGATAACACTTCCTAATCCAAACAATGCCTTTATAACATTAAAATATAATACAGAGGGTGAATTGCTTTGGGTAAAAACCCATCCCAATGCAAGTAACTCTGGTTACGGTTCTTTCAAAAATTCAGTTGATTTTGATCCTTCGGGAAATGTATATGTTGCGGGGTCAAAACTATATGATATTGCTACAATCAAATATGATGCAAACGGAAATGAACAATGGGTTCATACTTATAACGGTCCGGCTAATAATCAAGATAAGGCTGTTTCAATTGCGATTGATCAGAATGGAAATGTTTATGTAACAGGTTTTAGCCAAGGTGTGGGTACAGGTTATGATATAACAACAATAAAATATCCGGGTGCATCAGAAGTATATGAGCCTGCCCTAAATGATAAGTGGATTGCCGGTGAAACAGATACAATAAGATGGACAGAAACAGGCTGGCTCACGGTTAATATTAAATGTATTCTGAATTTTGAGACTCCAATTGAAGAAGAGATAGTTTTAGCGGAAGGATATCCAGTCGTTGACTCCGAATTTGAGTGGGAAATTCCTGACGCGCTTCTTTCTTATAGATCAAAGATTATAGTAGAGAATGCCAATAACCTAGTTGAAAAAATGGAAAGTGATATATTCAGAATCAAACCTTATGTACTTACAAGAATAACCGAAGATTCAACATATTATGAATACAGGAAAGACAGGGATCAATGGGGATTTGTAAATGATTCGTCAAGTATCTGGCCTGATACCTGGTTTAATCAATTCTATTATCTTGGAATAGATCCTTACACACAGCTTTTTTACCCAATATATATTGTTGACTCACTTTTCTTAAAAGCTAAACCTTTTCATCATCCCGACTGGTTATCCTGGGTGAGAACATTTGGTATTTCAGATTGTTATGCTAATGTTGGTTCAGGTATATACTGGCAAATAGCTCTTGTACGTTGGCGGGCGGTAAAAAAGAACGCTTGGGAAGGTTCCTGCTTTGGAATTGCAGCAGCAAATGCGATAGCATTCAGCCATAGAACAGAATTTACACAAGCTTTTCCAACATTCCCTGCTTTTGTAAATCCTGTTTCTGTTGTTTCGGATGACGGAGTAAAATTTGTTGTTAATGAATTGTTTACGCATCAGTATGGTAACCCAACACAGGCAAACGATCCTTCCGCACTTGCTAAAACTCCAATTCAAACTTTAGAAGAAATCAGGCAAATGCTGCTTGAAGACACTGCTAAGGTTAAAACTCTTTCAATTTATAATAACGGGGGAAGTGGAGGACATACAATATTAGCTTATGGATTAAAGAAGGATCCTGTTCAGAAAAATCTTTTTTATATTCAGGTATATGACAACTCAAATCCAACTTCAAATAATCCCATAACAATCGATACATCAGCAAATGGAGGAACCGGAAATTGGAGTACTCCTGACTGGGCTGGCTGGGGAGGTAATGGAAAAATTCATCTTGAAATTCCTTCAATACAGTATCTTAATGGTGCTACATTTCCTGCCCGCCCATTGGTGGGGTTATCTGCATTCATTCTCCCTGAAAATGTTCTGGAAATAAATTATCCAAATAACACACCAATCAGAATAATCGACAATATGGAAAACATTACTGGCTATGTCAATAATATAGCTTTGAATGAAATACCTGGCTCAATGCCAATGATATTAAAAAATGGCAGCGAGTCACCACCTTATGGTTATTCACTTCCAAAAGATAATTACTCGGTGGTGTTAAATGAATTTGAAGAAGATATAGTCGAAACATTTTTCTTTACAGGTAACAAATCCTTTGTTTATGAAAGAAGCGGAGCAGAGCAAACACAAACTGACAGACTATTTTTTGATGGAGGAGTTTCGGTCTCAAATCCTGATGCACAAACAAAAACAGTAAAACTTCTGAACCTTTTAAATGAAACCACACAGGAAAAGTTGTCGGTTATCAGATCAATCGAACTTGCACATAACGATTCTGTTAAAATAGAAAACCCTGATAGCAATAAAGTAAAACTAATTTCTTACGGTTCAGCAAAAGATTATGATATTGAACTGAACTATGTGACAGAAAATGGATTAGGCAGATTCGGAGATTTTAACATTCCATTGTCTGCTAATACATCTCATACTTTTGTTCCGGAGTGGTCGAATTTGACAAATTCACAACTCGTTGTTCTGGTAGATATTGGTAATAATGGAACAATTGACGATACACTTTATATTAACAATACTGTTGATGTAGACGAACAGGGTTCGCTGCTTTTACCTGACCATTACAACCTTGCACAGAATTATCCGAATCCATTTAATCCTGTGACGACGATTCAATATTCAATTCCGCAAAGAAGCAGCGTAATGCTAAAAGTTTACGATGTTCTTGGAAATGAAATTGTAACTCTTGTTAATGAAGAAAAAGACAGAGGAGTTTACTCAGTTAACTTCGATGCATCAAATCTTGCTAGTGGAATTTATTTGTACAGGCTGCAGGTAGGTGATCCTTCGATAAGCTCAGGACAAGGTTTTG
>CALHRB010000202.1 GCA_938038165.1 Candidatus Kapaibacterium sp.
ATAATGAATTGTTACAACAAACGTTTTTCAAAGTTAACTTTATTTTTGATGATGTTTTAATTAATTAATTGTAAATTGGAGCGTTTATGGCATTCTTCAAACAAGTTTTAATTCTTTTTTTTGTATTATTTGCTTATTTAGCACAAAATTTATTTTCTCAAAGTCCACCAACCTTATTAACACCTGAAAATAATTCAACATGCGTTCCATTAAGTGTTGAATTCACATGGACTGATGTTTCTGCGGCTTATAAAATAGAAGTTTCACTTAATTCTGATATGTCCAATCCTTTTATTAGTCAAATAACAGGAAACGATACAAAATACGATGCTACATTCACAAATTATAATACAACATATTATTGGCAGGTAACTGCTGTTTTTCCCGGTTTACCGCCAACTGAAAGACCATCTGCAATCTGGACTTTCAGGACAAAGCCTTTTCCTCCAACACTCAGCTCCCCAAATAATAATCAAACTTGTTTGGCTAAGAAAGTAAATTTTGCGTGGGGTGCTGTAACAGGGGCATCAAAATATAGATTACAAATTTCATTGAGCAACGATTTCTCAACTACAGTTTATGATCAGGATACAATCACTCAACTTAATGCAACTGTAGTAGTTCCAAATTATAATACGGTTTACTACTGGCGGGTTAGAGCAAATGAACCTTGCGAAACCGATTATTCTCAAGCAAGAACATTTTCGACATCAAAACAACCACCAACCCTTGTGTCTCCGGCTAATGGATCTTCCTTTGTGGCATTGAGAGCCCGTTTAGACTGGACGGTAACTGATAATCCAATTGGCTTTGCATTGCAGGTTTCGACGGATTCATTGTTTTCTGTGCTCATCGCTGAACAGTACACTACAAGTAGATTTGACTCCGTAAACCTGGGTTCATCAAATACCGCATATTGGTGGAGAGTGAAGGCAATTTATTCAGATTGTGAAACAGAATATTCTAATCCATGGAAATTTATAACACTTTATAACGGACCAACTCTTAAACACCCTGCAAACGATACAAGCTGTGCCCCTCTTAACCTTAACCTTGTCTGGGATGCTGTTGAAGGAGCTTCTGCTTATCGTGTACAAGTTTCAGAAAAAGAAGATATGACTGCTTTGATTATAAATAAGCATCCTGTGAATGCAACTAATACTACGATAACACTGCCCAAGGGACTTACGAAGTATTATTGGAGAGTCAGGGCTGAAGATAACAATAACACAGGTGCATGGTCTGATTCATCAGTATTTACAACAAATGTTGAAATAGCCAAAAAACTTTATCCACCAAACGGAACTGAGAAGCTACCTATCTCCATTACTCTAAAATGGCAAAAGTTAGAACAAGGAACTTACTATTTGATTCAGGTTGCAAAAGACCCTGATTTCAAAAATATTGAAGTTGACCAAAAAATTCAGGATATTGACACATTAAAAATCAAATTAAAGCAGTTTTTCGCAACTTACTACTGGCGTATTTCAACTCAGTATTTGACATGTAAAAATCCCTGGTCTGATGTTTGGACTTTTAGCACTGTTGTTTTGCCTCCTAATCTGACTTATCCGACGAACAATGCTACAAAATTGCCAACAAATATAACATTCACATGGGATAAGCCCGATGGAGCTGTTTCTTATAATTTTCAATTATCCACCGATCCTAATTTTGGAACTTTAGTCCATGGTAGGAACGGACTACCACTGAATGAGATAAATGTTCAGGCTGACAAATTAACACCCAGCACTACTTTCTACTGGCGTGTTAGTGCCACAAACCCAGATGGAACAAGTGACTGGTCGAATACATATAAATTCACAACTGGTGCAAAGTTATTGAATCAACCAACACTAATTTCTCCTAAAAATTTATCAACAAATTTACCTTTTGATGTTTTGCTCGAATGGTCTGAAGTCGAAACAGCAAGTCAATATCATCTTCAAGTGGCCGACAACTCACAATTTATTAAACCGATAGTAAATATTGATAACATACCAAATAATTCTTACGAATTGATGGATTTGAGAAGTTCAACTGAATATTATTGGCGGGTCTTAGCTTTGAATGATAGTAGCCAAAGCTATTGGTCTGAGGTTTGGAGATTTACTACTGTTGTTCAGTCTCCGTCCGAACCAGTTTCTAAATTAAAACCAGAAGAAAATGCTGTTAATATTTCAGTTGATTTATCTTTTACGTGGTTACCCTTGAACAGGGCAACAAACTATGAATTTCAGCTTTCAACCTCTCCAAACTTTTTGATTGGGGATTTGATTGTTCATGACTCGACTTTGACGTCAACTTCAAAATATGTTACAGGATTGAAACACTCTAAAACATACTATTGGAGGGTTCTGGGCAAAAACGAAGGGGGTAAAGGTCCTTGGTCTGACTTCTGGAAATTTACAACTGAAAGTGTTAATTCAACTGACGAATCAAAAGAAAATTCATTCAATTTAAGCATTCAACCAAACCCAGCTACAAATATTGCCAATTTACAATTTTATCTGCCCGAGTCTGCTTATCTTGAAGTTAGTCTTTATGACTTAATGGGGCGTAAATTAAAAATTTTAGCTCAGGGCTTATATTCTGAAGGTTTAAACCAAATTGAGTTATCGGTTACAACGCTCGAGAACGGACTATACTTTATAGAAATTTCAAGTAAAGACATATTTATGAGGGGAAAATTATATATTTTGAAATAAGATTATTATAAAATCTTTTAATAGGGGGTGGTTCTACCCCCTTTTTTTTTATATTTAGTAACATAAACTGCGTAAAATCATTACTAACTAAAGTATAATCATTTTTGAGGTGTTTATGAAAATTGTCTTTTACTATCTTGTTTTTATGCTATTTATTGTTTCAATGATTTATTCAAAGCCAATAATTATTGATCATAACGCTATTCAGAAATTTGAATCAATTCCTGAAGTAGTTCTGCCTGATTTAGCAAAGCTGAGAGTTATGTTTCGTCATGCTTCTGTAGGAACAACAATTAATAATGCATTGGATTGCTTGCAAGGGACAAGGAATTTTCCAGCTGAATGCAAGAACTATCCTCAATATAAGTATGACCGTAGAAATATTAAATGTCAGGCTCGTGGAAATTCAGGTTGGTATGGAAAAGTTGATGATTTTGTTGCCGAAGTGGAAAATCAATTGAATGATTTTGACATTTTTTCCTTCAAATATTGCTATCTTGATGGATTGGATGGATTGCAGGAACCATGTGGGGCGGACTTTAAGTCAATTCATAAAGCCTGGGATTATTTACGGGAAAAAATGGAATACCTTGAAAAAAAATATTACAATAAAGTTTTTGTCTGGTGGACAATTCCTCTGACTCAAGTTGGACAGTTATGCACTGACTCTTTAAATAAGTTGATAAGAAATTATGTGAGGTTAAACAACAAAATTTTATTCGACATTGCTGATATGCAATGCTATGATGAAGCTGGCAATTATCAAGTCAATTCTAATGGCTGGGAAATTGCTTATAAGCCATTTTGCGGAGAGCAACAACCGGGTGCTCAGGCTTGCCATCCTAACTGGACTGGCTCGATAAGAATTGCTAAGGCTTTCTGGTGGATGGTTTATCAAATAAATAAAACTGAACTTGAAATAGCAGATCAAAGCAAAGATATTGATAATCTTACAATTGTTTTAAAGTCTGATAATTCTATTAAAATTAAGTGCAATCCATCAGAAATTCATAAATCTGACATAAAAATTTATGATATGCTCGGAAAAGTAATTAAAATCAATAGTGGCAATGAATTAAAAAGTGATTTCGATGAAATTCAAATAAATGATTTAAATTTGTCAGAGGGAGTATATTTTTTAATAATCAACTCCGCAAAAACCCCAATCAGAAAAAAATTCATTGTGCTTAAATAATTTTACTATTAATTCCTTTTTCATTATCTTTATTTCTAATTCATTTAGAAAAACAAATAATTATGAATAGAGGATATTTTATTTTTTTAATATGTTATTTGATTTTTTTTGCGAGTAATGAAGCTATTTCATATAATGATAATGAATTGAAAGCCTTTGAGGACTATGAATGTGTGGTAAGATTGAAGAATGGTGATCTTATTACAGGTGTCATTACAGATGTGCTAAATAGCGAAACAGAGGGTGTTGGAATTAAAATATTGACAGAGCTGGGAAAAGCAACAATATACAGTAATCAAATTGCAGAAATTAGAGTCAAAGACGATTATTACCGTCATAACCATAGGGTTTTTTTGCTACCCACAGCCAATCCGATAAAGACCAATCATTTTGTAGGATCTTTTGAGTTACTTTTTCTTTATTTTGGTGCAGGTATCTCCGATTTTTTTTCGATAACAGCCGGAAGAACGATTGTTCCTCAGATAACTTCTTCTCAACAGATTTCACTCATAAATGCAAAATTTACTTTCCTGTCAATGGAGTTTGACTCAGTTGCAAGAATGGTTACACTCGCATTGGGGGGAAATTTAGGATTTGCAAATCACAATAATAGATTTCAGCATTTATATCTTGTTTCTACCGTAAAACTATATAAAACAGAACTGACCGGGACTGTCTTGTATAAGATTGGAAGTGATGATTTCAATTTTATTTATTATGGCAATAATTTACAGGAACTTAAATATCCAAACGGTTCATTTGGTATTGGATTAGGAATTGATACAGAAATACCACGAATAAAAGGACTACATTTCATTGGAGAATTATGGAATATTGATGTAGAAAGACCAACAAATACAGCATTAATGCTTGGTTTAAGGTTGTGCAATACTTCTGTTGCTGCGGATTTTGGACTTGCTCTTTTCACTCAACCCTATATATTCCCTTTTGTTTCTTTTGTTTGGACTCCTTTTTAAAATTTATAAGTTAATCGTAAATTTTAGCTAAAAACAAAAAAATAAAAGAATAATTCAGAATTTTTTTCTCTTAGCATATTTTAATAAATTTGAAATTTCATATTTGGTTAGTTTTCTGAATAATTAGGTTATATATTGGATAAGCAAAGAACAATCAAGAAACCTGTATCTTATTCTGGTACTGGAATACATACAGGAGAAACCACAACAATAACATTCCACCCGGCTCCTGAAAATTATGGAAGAAAATTTGCGTAAAAAAATTAAGCATAGTTTTCCACCGCACATTTGGCAGAAGTTAAGTGATATCCGTTACACCCTGCATCGTGC